>CAZILE010000084.1:0-4621 GCA_964540045.1 uncultured Nitrososphaeria archaeon
CCAAGGTCATCACAAATCTCCCTCAACCCTTTTAGAAAGTCTCGGTCAGCCGGTATCGCTCCACCCGCACCCAGCACGGGTTCGACAATTATCGCCGCCAAGTCAGCTCCCTTAATCTTGCTTCTAACGCCTTCGAGGTCGTTGTAGGGAAGGAGAACTGTATATTTCAATGATTCTTGAATTATTCCGAGACTTCCGGGAACGTCGTGGGGTGGAGAGACGCCGATATGAAGGCAGTCATATCCTCCATGCCATCCTCCTTCAAACTTTCCAATGAATTTTCTCCGAGTATATGCTCTTGCCAGCCTACAAGCATACATGGCCGCCTCGGTCCCGCTGTTCGTGAACCTCATCTGCTCCACGCTCTCAACCATCCTAGAAACTTGCTTCGCAAGTCTAATCTCCCATTCATGAGGGAAGCCGACGTGAACATAATCCCCGAGCTGACTTATGACCGCCTCGAGCACAGGAGGATAACTATGTCCCATGATCAAGGCTCCATGACCCATCCAATAATCCGTATATTCATTTCCGTCAAGATCCCAGATCTTCTGACCTCGAGCCCTCGAGACATAGATGGGATAGGGCTCAAAATATCTAATCGAGTAAGAAACACCTCCTGGAAGAATTTTCTTAGCGTCCTCAAAGAGAAGCTTGGACTTAAGCGTCTTAGCCCGATAGTGCTCGCCACTCATTTAGGTGAAACCTATGAGGAAATAATTAAAAATATATCGGGCAATCAGGGTAAAACTTTGTCAGGATTCAAAATGTTATTCGGGTCGAAGATCTTCTTGATCTCCTTCATGAGCATTAGGGCTTTCTCGTCAAGATATCTCACTAGGTACTTCTTCTTTATGTATCCTATTCCATGCTCGCCGGTTATGGTGCCACCGAGCTCGATCGTTTTTTGATAAATCATGTTCCGAAGCTCATCATATTTTTCATCCGTCCAGCCGTCCCACTTCATTAGGTGGAGGTGAAGATTTCCATCTCCCGCGTGGCCATAGGCCGGTACGTATACGCCATACTTAGACTCGAGCTCATTAACAACTTTTATCAGATCAACCATTCTAGCTGGCGGAACAGTAGTATCTAGGATATCAACCATGTTGGGCTCTAGGGTTGAATATATCTCGCTTCTAATCTTCAAAACTTCTTCCTGCTCCTTTCTTGTCTGCGCCACAACAGGTTCGAAAGCATCCATCTTATCACATAAATTTAGAAGCTTTTCCAGCGCGCTCAAAAGGGCCTCCTCTGAAGATTCTGATAATATTATCAACAACTGATACTCCGATGAGACGCAAGGCCAAGTTAATCCGAGCTGCTTGGCCACGCGTTCGACTAGATTCTTTTCAACGTACTCTATTGCTAAGGGGAGTATACCTTCTTGGAATACTTTCGGAACAAAGGCGAGAGCTTTCTCCCTCTCACCGAAGGGTATTATTATCGTTGCGGAGGCGATTTCCCTAGGTTGAAGCCTTATCCATGCCTTCGTAATTACTCCGAGAGTTCCCTCACTACCGATGATCAATTGCATTAGGTCGTAGCCCATATTATTTTTCATGATCTTCCCACCGAGCCTCAGAACTTCGCCCGTCGGGAGAACAACTTCAATTCCCTTAACGCAATTTCTCATTATCCCGGTTTTAACGGCTCTAGCTCCTCCGGCATTGCATGCTATTAAGCCGCCTATCTGAGCGCCCTCATCTCCAGGATGTAGCGGGAATGAGAGACCGACCTTATCCGCCGCCTCTATGAGCTCTTTTAAGGTTGCTCCAGCCTCCGCCTCAGCGATCAAGTTTTCCGCATCAACGTTTATCTTGTTCATGCGCTCGAGAGACAGAATTATCCCGCTTTTCGTGGGTATACACGCGCCAGCGAGCCCTGTTCCGCCGCCCCTCGGGAAAACTGAAATCTTATACTCATTTGCCAAGCAGATTATCTTGGAAACCTCTTCAACGTTTTTGGGCTTAACAACGACTACGTCTTCGTCGGCCTTAGGTCTGAGCGGGGGAGGAGTCTCATCATATAGATATCCGGATATAGAATCTATGCTGGAGATCACCCAATCTTCTCCAACCACGGTTTTAAGCTCTCTAATTAGATCCTCATTCATCTTTTCTCACCTCTTTGAGGATCTTGATAAGCTTGGGTATAAATTCGTATAGGTCTGCAACAACCCCGTAGTCCGCATGTCTGAAGATCGGGGCGGAAGGATCCACGTTAACCGCGATTATCATCTCAGAGTCCCTCATCCCTGCAAGGTGCTGAGGCGATCCGGAGATACCGCAAGCGATGTAAAGCTTCGGCTTAACGGTGTTTCCGCTGAACCCGACCTGATGATCCTTAGATATCCATCCCTCATCCACTAAGGGTCTACTCGCTCCGACGACCCCGCCGAGAAGCGCCGCCAGCTCCTCCAAGAGCTTAAAATCTTCCTTTCTCTTCAATCCCTTTCCTCCAGCAACTATCACATCGGCGTCAGGCAGATTGACCTCTCTTTCAGCCACCTTTCCGAGGAACCGTACTCCATTCGGCTCAAGTTTTTCAGGTTTTCTAGTTATTATCTCGCCCTTCCGCGTTGGATCACGTTTAGCGGGCTTCATGACCCTGTATCTTATCGTCGCCATTATGGGCTTGCTGACGGTCTCGATATGGGCTAAGATATTACCTGTGAAGGCAGGTCTTATCTGGATCAACCTTCCCTTCTCGTCAACCTGGAGATCCGTGCAGTCGGCTGTCAGTCCCGTGTTGAGGGCAGCGGCCACTCTTGGGGCGAGACTCCTTCCCCATGGAGTTGCTCCTATTAAAAACACTTCAGGTCGAATTTCCTTAACCAAGGTCACCAACACGTCCTTATAGACGATCACGTTGAGATCTCCGAGGACTTCATCATCGTATACGTATACCTTGTCAGCCCCATAGTAAATGAGCTCAGATGCTTTATCAGATATTCCATGACCTAGGAGAACGCTCCAAACCCGCATGTCAAGCTTGCCCGCTATCTCCCTGGCTTTTCCTAACAGCTCGTAGGATATTGGATGGATTCCAGATTCAGAGGCTTCAGCGTATACTAGTATTCCTTTTGCTTCGCTCATGCCGCCAATCCTTCCTCCAATATGATCCTCGCTATCTTCTCAGCAGCATCTTCACCTCTGAGCACTATACCTCGCCTGTGCCCCGCAGTTGGAATAACAACCTTAATGACCCTGGTCTTCGAGCCCTGAAATCCCAGCTCATCCACCGAGACATGTTCGGAGAGAGTTTCAGCTGTCCAAATATCCGCAGGCATTCTCCTAGCTCTTAGAACATCTTTTAGAGTTGGCAACCTAGGAGAATTGAGCTCTTTCGTAACAGTTAGCAAGGCTGGGAGCTTGAGCTCGTAAAGATATTTATCCCCCATATCTGAGACAACGATTATCTTTTCCTTACTAATCGACCTAATCTCGCATACATAGGCGGCGTGAGGTATTCCGAAAAGCTCGGCCACCTCCGGCCCAACTTGCCCCGTATCGCCGTCTACAGTCTTCTCACCGCATAAAATTAAGTCGAAGCCGTGGACTTTCCTTACAGCTGCTGCAAGAGCACGAGCAGTCGCTATGGTGTCCGCTCCGGCCAGCTTCGCATCTGAGAGCAAGATCGCTCTATCCGCTCCTCTTGCTAAGGCATCCCTGAGCGACGACTCCGCCTGCTTTGGCCCCATGCTTATTACCGTGATCTCCCCTCCGTGCTTCTCCTTTATCTGCAATGCAGCCTCTAAGGCATTCAGATCAAAGGGATTTGTCTCGGCCGGAGCTGAACTCCTATCTATCCTCCCCGTTTCGACATCAAATCTAACCCTCTCGATATCAGGGACCTGCTTTATCAATACAATTATCTTGAAGCCTTCTACCATGGAATTCACCCGAAGGCAATAGAGTTTATTTCATCTTCTGACGATATTACCAACTATTTATGTTTAAAGCGTGAGAAGTGGATAAAAGAGATAATCATTTTCTTCCTTCTATCGAAATCACCTCACGCAAATATTTGTAACGCCCCAGAGAGAAAATTATTGTCTGGAAGAGGTTCATTGGTAGGCTACGGCTTCCATAAAAACTAGAAAACTGATTTGAATAACCTTTCCTAGGCAAGTTGACCTTTATAGAATGCTAAGCGTGCGAACAAAGATCAAAATGGGCCGGCCCGGATTCGAACCGGGGACCTCCGCCGCGTCAGGGCGGCGTCATAGCCGCTAGACTACCGGCCCATCAAATTTTCAGCTTCCATTTCTAAGATTTATATGTTTTGAACAATGGCTCCTCTTAACAATCTTTAATTTAACTTTGTGAGAACTGAAATCTATTTCCTAAACGTTATGATTCCTTCCCCAAGACCATTGCTGCCTAAACATTTTTCAGCTTTCCTGCACGGACTCCCTGCTGAGATATGCGGGTGTGATTACTCTATGGGGAGAGAAGGTTACCGCTTGAGTTTGAGAAAGGCGTAGTTATAGAATCTCAAGAGATGCCCGTTATCGAGAATGTCGAGAAAGAATTGATGAAAAGCCTTGAAGAACCTATTTCGAGCCCAAGCTTGGAGAAGAAGTTACGCGGTTGTAAGAAGATCCTGTTGATAACTC
>CAZILE010000085.1:0-4569 GCA_964540045.1 uncultured Nitrososphaeria archaeon
AAACTCTTAAGCTACCTCTTTCCGTTCTTCCCGAAAAATGTCGATTTCAAGGCTTCTCGTAGATGGCTTGGTGGCCTTTTTGGAGAGATCAGGCCTAATCGGAATATTCCTAACAATGACGGCTGAAAGCTGCTTAATCCCGATCCCGAGCGAGGTGATAATGCCCTTCGCCGGCTATGTGGCTTGGCTGAATGATTCAGAGGCCTTCATAGCATATTCGACGATCGCGGCCACTATTGGAAACCTTATCGGATCCATAATCCTATACCATATCGGGTTAAAACTTGGAAAACCCTTTATCAAGAGATATGGAAGATACTTCCTAGTTGGAGAAAGGGAATCGGATCTCGCGGAGAAGTGGTTTCTAAAATACGGCGCCTATGCGGTTTTCTTCGGAAGGATGACTCCCGCGATCAGAACTGTAATCTCATTTCCCGCCGGCCTCTTCAGCTTCAACTTCAGAAAATTCGTGATCCTGACATTCGCCGGCTCAGTTCCATGGAATTTCTCCTTGACCTACATCGGATACCTGACCGGGCCGTATTGGAGCAGAATTCTTGAATGGTCGATATACGTGGATGCGGCCGTAATCCTAGCGGTAGTGCTAGCGATAATCATCCTAGCTTACAGAAAGTTGAGGCTTAAGGATTAAAGGCTACCTTTCTGCGGCCCTCTTTCTAATGGTTATCCTCATGGTTATCAGTCTCTCGCCCATGAACAGCCAAGAGCTCAGCAAGAGCAAGCTGATCGTAAATCCCAGCATTACTCCTATGGATAAGATTGCTGATGCGAGGTCTCCCGTGAACCCGCTTTGAATAGCTAGGAAGAGATGAGTGAATGGATCTGCGAGTAGGCCTAGTCTCACCCCGATCGGAAGGCTTTCGATCGGAGTGAAGAGAAGGATGAAGAACGGCGGCATCAGAAGTGGGAAGGTTATCGCTCCTACGAGCTGCTGAGCACTTCTAACATCGCTTCCCAGAATTCCCACGAGCAAGCCTATACATGTCATCATGACCATAGCTATGAATATCGACGAGAGGAGGATCGGAATGAAAGCTGGAGAGGGTTGGATCCCGAATAGATTTAGTTTTATTCGCGATCCTGTTTCTCCTAGGCCGCCGGCCGGATTACTCATGCCTATGCTTCCGGCGAGCATCAGGCCGTAGATCCCGAATCCGACCAAGAACGAAAGCGTGCTTAAGAGGACGATGATAAAGGTTCCAAGGAGCTTGCTAAGCAGGATCGTTATTCTCCTCGCCGGCATGGTTAAGAGAACTTCAAGAGTCTTAGACTCCTTTTCTAAGGCTATGCTCGTCGCAGAGATCGTAGAAGCGTAGCTCGCGACTATCACCGCGACCATCGGCAAGCCAAAGAGCACGGTCAAGAAGGTAGAGGCAATCATCTCGACAGGGATCTCCATCGCCTTACCAAGATAGAAGACGGTGGAGGTCTCGAGAACAGGCTTCTCGAAGAATCTCGGATTTATCTCCTCTCCGTGAACGATCTCAGCCATAGACCTGAATGTTCCGATGATTACCTCCGAGAACCTCTCGCTTAAGGTTATATCAGAGAGGGTTGCGGACTTAATCGCGTAGACTGTTCTGATCCTGCTTTGCACTCCTAATGTGAAGTTCTCGGAGAACCCCTTTGGGATTATTATAGCAAGCCTGAGACCTTTTTCCGCCACGGCTCTAACACACTCTTCTTCGACCGAGCAGTTGATCTTAAGGAGCTGAATTCCTTCCTCCCTGAGGATCGATGGGAGGATACTCGTAGTCAGGTTCGTCTTATCTAGATCTGCAAGTCCTATGGTAAAGCCCGCCGCCGTTCTTCCTACCGCAGCTTCCATTCCCAGCCCGGTTAAAGCGCCCATGAGCGGAAAGATTATCAAGGGTATTATGATTGCCCCTATCAGTATACTTCTTTCCATAAGAAGCTCTTTGACCTCTTTCCTGAGAAGATGTCGCAGCATCTTTACCTCACCTCTAGGAGCTTTGCGAAAACTTCCTCAAGGTTCTCCGCATCATATTCTTCTTTAAGCTCCTCAGGTCTGCCCTCGGCCATGATCCTACCATCATTGATGAGAGCGATTCTATCGCAAAGATACTCAACCTCAAGCATGTTATGGCTCGAGATCACGGCGGCGGCTCTGCTTTCTTTGACGAATTTTCTTATAGTTTTCCTGATATGGACTGCATGTATAACATCTAAACCTGATGTTGGCTCATCGAGGATTATGACTTTAGGTCTGATCATCAAGATCGATGCTAGGATGATCCTTCTCTTCATTCCCTTACTATAAGATCCCATGGGGCTTCTAAGGTTCTCACCTAACCCCGAGATCTTAGCTCCATCCTCCACGCACTTATGATCCTTCTCGTAAATCCCTGCCATGAATTTCAGGAACTCCAAGCCTGTTAGATGCCTATAGACTCCGGCATCTTCCGGGAGATATGCTATATTCCTTCTAACCTCATTAGGCTCGCTTCTCACGCTATGGTCCATTATCCAGGCATTACCCGAATCAGGCTTCAAGATAGTCGCGAGAATTCTAAGGGTTGTAGTCTTACCCGCGCCGTTGGGCCCGATAAGCCCGAAGATCTCCGATTCTCCGACCTCAAAGGATACTCCTTTCAAGACCTCCATAGAGCCGAACCTCTTAACAATGTCCTCAACTACAACCGCTTTCAAGATTCTCCCTACTCCACAAGCTTTCTCCAGTCAGACTTTATCTCGGGCTTACCTGAAAGCTTCCTAAGATAATTATGCGCCGAGAGGGCTGCGATTGCCCCCTGAGCGGCAGCTATGACCGCCTGCTTATAGGGCATGTCGGCGGCATCACCGGCAGCGAAAACTCCTTCCTTGCTTGTTCTCCCAAACTTATCTACAATTATCTCGCCTTTCTCGTTGAGCTTAACAAATCCTTTCAGCCAGCCTGTGTCAGTTATGTATCCGAGCTCGATGAATACTCCATCGAGCTCAAGCTCCTTAACCTTTTCATCATCAAGTTGCCTTAAGATGAGCTTTCGAACGACCAGATCTCCGCTTATCTCCTCTACTTTGACATTATCCATTACCTCGGCTCCAATTTCCTCAAGTCTCTTTAGAATTTCGCTGCCTGGTGAGACCTTCCCCGAGTGAATAACGTAGACCATATTATCATAGTTTCTCAGTATTGAGGCAGCCTCGTACGCCAGCTCACCCCAGCCTATCACTGCCGTTCTCTTTCCATGATAGAGTGGGGCGTCGCATATCGCGCAATAGCTTACTCCCCTTCCCGTGAACTTTTCCTCCCCAGGGACATTCAACCTTCTAGGCCTCTTACCTACTGCGAGTATCACGGTCCTAGCCTCATGCTCCCCGCTCTTAGTCTTCACCTTGAAAATGCCCTCGGCCTCCTCTATCTTTACAGCTTCGTCGTAAATCACCTCTGCTCCGAACTCTTTGGCTTGCTCGAGAATGCTGTTCGCGAGATCAAATCCTGAGAGAGGTGGAGTGGCTGGAAAATTTTCTATTGTAGGGCTCATGAGAAGCTGACCTCCAACATCGATCGTGATCACCGCGGTCTTCAACCCCTGCCTAGAAGCATAAAGAGCTGCCGTAAGACCTGCAGGTCCCCCACCTATGATCAAGACATCGTACATGATCTCCATAGTAAATGGTGTGCCGGAACCTATAAAACCTCCTCTGCATCGTAGATCCCTTAGAAATGAGTTCCAGAGCCGAGAGAACCGCAAGCATTATCCTGAAGCTTCTGATAGTATCCGTTTTAGGGATTATAATATACTATTTGATCGAAGGGTCTTCGGCGATTATATCATCTTCACCGATCTTTACAGCCTTCTTCTTAGCCCTGCTTGCAGCCCTAATAGTTCTCGGGATTCTAAGCCTTCTCACCTAAACTCAGGATAATGGATAAAAGCCTGAAAGCATAGACCACTAATATGGAGGGCCGGTAGATCAGTGGGAGATCGCCCGCCTTGCACGCGGGAGGTCGCGGGTTCAAATCCCGCCCGGTCCAAATATTTTTCCACGTGAGGTGCTCGAAAAATGTTAATAATCTCTTCATAAGATCTTGACAGTATGGGTTATGGGAGAGGTTTGAAGGCTTTCATCATATCCTCTCTCATCTTCTTCCTAATTGCTGCTGGTATATCTGCGAACATGGCCGGATCCGGGGAGAGCTATATGCTGGTATACGTCGATGATTTCAATGATTATGTAGTTAAGGAATATGAGGGAAGCAATGGTCCAGCCCTATGGTATCAGGAAGTTGATTTCTTCGCAGCCGGTAAGTACGAGATAGTCTCAAGCGGTGGAAAGACGTTCTATAAGCTTACCCAAAGTGGGTCATTTGGAATCGTTAAGTCGATCCTTTATTACTACATTCCGTTCCCATTCCTAGGTCCGCTCTATTTTGGCCCAAACAATTACACCTTCTCAGCTAGCATGAAGTTGGAAAATGCTGGTGGACTGGTGTTCAGAGCTCAGCCGGTTAAAGTTGATGATCAATACAAATGGGGGAAGTATTACTTAGTGGCTGTTAATAAGATTACAAAGAGTATATGG
>CAZILE010000086.1:0-4568 GCA_964540045.1 uncultured Nitrososphaeria archaeon
ATACACGCATCAGATAGCCCTGAGTCATATGAGAGGGAGCATAGGATATTCTTCGAAGAGGAAGAACTTAACACGAGGTAGGTCCTCGAGACCGATAATAAATAGTTAAGAGCTAGGGAGTCGTGCGGATTCCTAGGTGAAGCTTGTCGACCATTAAGTCTCTTCCAGCTCAGCCCGAAGTAAACATAGGCACCTTAGGCCATGTAGACAATGGCAAGAGCACGATAGTTCAGGCCATAACTGGGATTTGGCCTGCCAGACATTCAGAGGAGCTTAAGAGGGGGATTACCATAAAGATAGGTTATGCCGATGCGGCCATCTATAAGTGCCCGAGCTGCGAGGAACCTCATAATTATACAACCGAGAAGAAGTGCCCTAGATGCGGATCTGAAACGAAATTTGTTAGGGCAGTGTCTTTCATAGATTGCCCGGGCCATCACTCGCTCATGATCACGATGCTCTCTGGAGCCGCCCTCTTCGATGGAGCAATTTTCGTCGCGGATGTTAGGCACAAGTTTCCTCAACCTCAAGATAGCGAGCACCTCCAAGCCGCTCTGATCCTCGGCGTCAAGAATATGATATTCGCTCAGAACAAGATCGACGTATCAACTCGGGAGAGAGCTCTACAGAACTACGAAGAGATCAGGGAGCATATCAGAAGAACAATTGTTGAGAATGCTCCAATAATCCCTGTCTCAGGACAACATGCAATCGGGATAGACGTACTCCTATGGGCGATGGAGAAATTCATTCAAACACCTCCACGGCAACTCGATAAGCCTTTCAGAATGCCGATTCTAAGGTCATTCGACATAAACCCTCCGGGAACTCCCGCGCAAAAACTCAAGGGAGGAGTGATAGGAGGATCGATCATCCGAGGAATGATCCGCGTGGGCGATGAAATTGAGATAGCCCCAGGAATAATCTTAGGAGAGAAAAGGAGTGAGCCCCTGATCACCGAGGCTGTGAATATCAGGGCGGGTGGAAGGGACGTCGAGGAAGCTAGAAGTGGAGGGCTGACCGGAATAGAGACCAAGCTAGATCCAGCCCTAACAAAGTCTGATGGGATGACTGGAAATATGGCGGGAGCGCCCGGAACCCTCCCACCAACCCGCTATGAGATCGAAGTAGCTTACGAGCTCTTCGATAAGGTCGTCGGCCTAAGCGAGGAGGTTCCCGTCGCCCCCATCAAGGAGGGTGAGCAGCTCGTCTTAAACGTCTACTCAGCAGTTACAAGCGGGGTCGTGAGGAGGAGGACGAGCGATATAATCGAGCTTAAGCTTAGGAGACCCATCATCGCTGCCGAAGGAGATAAGATCGCCATCTCAAGGATAATAGGATCCGCTTGGAGGCTAATCGGGTATGGAGAAGTAGCTTGACATGAAGGTTCTGGTAGATACGAGTTTTTTACTGCTCTGCGCGGAGAGAGGAAAAGACTTCATCTCTCTATCCGAGGAGAAGCTAGGAGAAACTCTTGAATGCTGTGTCTTAGAAGATATTTTGAATGAATTGAAGAGTATCAAGGGACGAGGGGGCAGGAGAGGGGCTATGGCTTCGCTCGCTTTAAGAATCGCTGAGAATATGAAGAGGGTTCGTAGTGAGGAGGACTTACCTGCAGATGAGAAGCTACTTCGAGAGGCTGAGAAAATCGGAGCGGCGATCGCATCCATAGACCTAGGGCTTGTAAGGAAGGCTAGGAAGAGAGGAATTCCGGTGATCAGCATAGGATCGGATCAAAGGGTAATCTTCGAAGGGGTTAGGCTTTAAAAGGGAATACTTAAATTTGGAACAAACAGCTAAATTTCGGCAGTTTTAAAAGGGTTAGGAATATGTTCTACCTCGTAGAGATAGAAGATGTAGTCGCGATCCCGCCCAAAGATTTCGGCAAGCCTCTCAAGAGGGTAGTCCTAGACAGGCTCAGAGAAGCTTACGAAGGAAAGATTATGGATGATTTAGGGTACGTCGTAATGGTCGTTGACGTCGAGGCGGATTCCGTGGGCGTGCTTCTCCCCAGAAATGGAGCAACTTACCATAAGGTTAAGGCTAAGCTATTATGCTTCTATCCGAGGTTGCAGGAGGTTGAAGAGGGCGAGGTCGTTGAAATAACAGACTTCGGAGCATTTATCAGAATTGGACCTCTTGATGCGTTACTCCACATCTCTCAAATAATGGACGACTACATCACCTATGATGAGCGACACTCAATCCTGATGGGTAAGAAGACCGGTAGAAAACTCGAGGTCGGAGATGATGTGAGATTTAGAGTCGTCGCGGTCTCCCTAGCCCATGGAACAACGGGCAAGGTCGGCGTTACAACAAGACAACCATATCTCGGAAAGATCGAGTGGATTAAGGAGAGCCTGGAGAAAACCGCTCCGAAACCCGAGAAAGCAGAAGCTGTAGCGGGGGAGGAATAATTGCCTTTAAGAGAACGCGCGTGCAGGGATTGTAAATTCATAACATCGTCCAAGGATAAGTGTGAAAACTGCGGCTCGACAAACCTTACTCAAAACTTTTCCGGCATGGTCATAATAATAGATGAAGAAAAGTCTGAGATAGCCAAAGAACTCGGAATAAGGAAGAAGGGAGCCTATGCGATCCGGGTCGCTTGAATGGCCTCCTAAGCATAAGCTGGTCTTCCCTGAGGAGGTTAAGAAGACTCTCAAGAAACCAGCTGGCCAGCTTATCTCCGGAGACCCGGACGAAGTCGCTAAGAAGGTTAGAAACATCATCGAGCGGGAAAAACCCTTAATGGTAATAGCTGTAGGAGATTATACTTCCAAGAAGCTTAGAGATTCTGGAGCCTCTGTAAATCTTTATATTATCGACGGGAAAACTGAGAGAAAACCGTCTCAAATATTTGATACCGCGGGGCTTAAGGTCATTAGATGCTTAAATGAGCCGGGAACCCTGAATCCGGACTCCGTCTCAAAGTTACATAAATTAATCGCAGAGAAGGTCAGGGACTCGGTTTTGGTAGTTGAGGGCGAGGAAGATCTTTTAACACTGGCCGCTATAATCTCAGCGCCTGAGGGTTCCATGATAATATATGGTCAGCCTGGAGCTGGAAATGTGATAGTCAGGGTTAATCCGGAGGTTAAGGAGAGGGCGGTCGAGATAATTCGGCTTGTTCGGGAAAGGCGGTAAAGATCTACTCCTTGGGGTGAGGTTTATTTATTCCCAGAGGCTCAGAGCTTACGCGGATAGAAGGGAAGACCGAAGTGATGGAGAATGCCTCGCAGATACTTGAGAACGAGAAGCAGGAAGAAAAAGTTCGTGAGGACTCCGGGCGGAAGAACCACAATTCACTACGTGGGCGAGAAGAGGGACCATCACCACTGCGCCCGCTGCGGCGGGGTCATTCACGGGATCCCGAGGGAGAAGGATTACAAGCTCGCTCACAGCGAGAGAACGGTTGAGCGATACTACGGCGGAATGCTTTGCCAAAACTGCCTTGAGGATCTAATTAGAGATCAGGTTGCCAGAGAGTGGGAGCAGGCTACGGCTGAAGCTTGAAGAATTCTTTCACAGCCGTAAGCGCTATCTTAAACACCGACTCTTCATCAAGGTCGCTAGTGTCCAAAATTAGGTGAAATGGTTCGAAATCTTTTCCAAGCTCAATTCCATATAGTTCGCGGTAGAGGTCCGCGCTCTCCGCATCCCGTCTCTCGAGCATCCTTCGAGCCTCCTCCACCGGTATGCCGCTACGCTTCGAGAGCCTCCTAGCCCTGACCTCAGGTCTGGCCTTCAGCCAGATATTGAATCCATTTTTGTAAAGCCATGGAAGAACCCAGCTGTCGATGACGACGCCGCCTCTCTCCGCGAACTCGAGAAGCTTACCATCAACCTCTTTATCAAACTCCGGATTCCTAAGTCTCTCCTCAAGAAACTTAAAGCCCTCGGGCGTCTCCCACCATTCCTCTCCTCCAGGAGAATATCCGCGCTCGATTGCTAGAAGTTTTAATCCATCTCCGCCTGACGCGTATCTCAAGCCAAGCTCTTCAGCGAGCCTTCTGGAGAGAGTACTCTTACCAGATCCAGCGAAGCCGCTGACGCAGACCACGACCCTGGACATCAATCGACCACAGCCCCAAGCAACAAATAAACTAAACCTTTCTCTCAAGGAACCAAAAGCATCGGCTCTCTTGAGAATTCCTCAGCTGCTGATAACATCTTAAGTCTTTGGATCACTTTCTCCCGAATCTCTATGGGTTTTGGAAGATCCCTTACTATTTCACCATCCTTTATCAATGGCTTTAGAAGCGGGGTAACAGCCCCACCGCAGATTGGGCATCTCTCAAGCTTCTTGTCGAAGGGAGTTACCGTATCATGAAGTTTCTCGCATCTGTAAACCTGCTTTCTCCCAGGAAGCTTGCCTCTCTTCGAGAAAGGCTTTCCATTAACCTCTACAATATCCATGGCGAGGTCTACTGAGGGTGGGAAGGCTATCGATGTTCCAACCCCGAAGCCATCGGCCACATCTGCGAGCTCTCTAACCTGCTTCTCGTCCAACCCTCCGCTCACGAATATCTTGACCTTCTTGTATCCCGCTAGGTCTAGGCTCCACC
>CAZILE010000087.1:0-4567 GCA_964540045.1 uncultured Nitrososphaeria archaeon
ATCAGAAGAGCTGGGTCGAACCCTATGAAGCTGTATTCGGCGAGCCTTTTAGGCCCTGCTAAGGACTCTAGGAGAAAAATATCCTGGTACTCCCTCCTTAGAACCTGAAAGACTTGAAGCGGGTGAAGCTTTAGATCTAGCTTCTGGAGCTTAAGCTCGTTAGAGCTCGGAGAAGCCGCGCCAAAGACGACCACCGTTCATGTAATATCGGGCTTAAAGCACAAATATAAACATTAATGCGCAGAAAGATTCCTGAACAAAAGCCAAGCCTTCCGAAGACTCATGAGAAGGAAGAAGGGACCCTACTATGGCCAAGGCATCTACCGAGCTTTAGTCTCATCCCCCGGGCTTCTAACAAATATAAGCCTTAATGCTTTTTCGGCGCAGAAGGGTTTAAAGTCTAGTTGAAAAGGTGATATATTAGCTAAAGCCTAAAATCCTGCGCGGTTGAATACTTTTGTACATGGAGAATTATGGCGTTCACTCCTTTAAGGACTCTCAGCCCATTAGAATGGCTCTTCAAGCGGTCCTAGAGTCAATATTAGGTAAAAGTGGTTTTGCAGCCTTACATTATCACCTTAGGCGTTTTTTAGATAAGGATCCTCTCGGAGCTTTTTATAATAGACCTAGGGATTTTTATGATGCGTTGGTAAGTATTTTCGGCGAGAATGGAGCTGCCGCTACCTTTAAGATCATATGCGGGAAGCTGATAGTTCTGAGCGGCTTCGAGCATCTCACTCCTGATGAGATATATGGACTTTTATTGAGAGATGAAGCATCCGTAAAGAGGATTTTGTGCCAGATGCTTAAAGAGATAGCTGGTAAGCGTGGAGAGATCTCTTAAGGGGTTTTCTCTCAATCGGGATAAATCTTATCTAATACGTTAATTTTAAACTAATATTATTAGGGAGGGTGAGAGGTCTCGGGGAATGTTTGCTCCTTCCGGAATCCGCGGGCTGGAGGAGGTTGTCTCTGGCCTGCCTAAGAATGGGCTAATACTTGTAGCAGGAAACCCTGGGACTGGAAAAACGATCTTCTCAGCGGGCTTTATCTATTCAGGGATCACGAAGTACGGAGAGAAGGGAGTTTATGCTTCAATCGCAGAGGATAGGGAGACATTTTATCAAGAGATGAGCGAGCTGGGTTACGACTTCGAGAGCTTGGAGAAAAAAGGCATGTTCAGGTTTCTAAACCTGATCACCCTGCTCGAGGAAGGAACCTCGACTATAATAGGCGAGATCTTGAACGCCGTCGAGTCCCTCGAAGCTAAAAGACTAGTGATAGACCCGTTCTCCGCCATCTCCCAAGCATTCAAGGACCCGAGAGAGGTTAGGGTTTTTCTCCACACCTTCCTCTCCAAGGTAGTTAAAAGACTTGGGTGCACGACCATACTGATTGGGGAGATACCTTTCGGGAAGGAGACGATAGGCTATGGATTCGAGGAGTTCGTCGCCGACGCCGTGATAATCCTAAAGAACCTGAGATTTGAGGACAAGTTAATCAGAGAGATTAGAATATTGAAGATGAGAGGAGCGGAAGTTAGGAACCCAGACCTCTGCTTCACCTTACATGGTGGATTTAGGGTGATGCCGCCTTTCAGATATTCTGCCTTCAAAGCGGTTAAGAAGTTTAAGCCTTCTCCTGACCCTCCTAACGCATATTCGACGGGAATTCCGGACCTCGATGAAGCGATCGGAGGATATCCTAAAGGATCTACCGTGATGCTCGAGGTCGATTCAAAGGTCCAGCGCCAGGAATATAGGCTCATAGTAGGGTCGGTTATAGCGGACTTTGTCCTTAAGGGAAGGCCGTGTCTCTGTATTCCATCGGCCGGAACCACTTGGAAGGAGATTCCCGAGAACCTGAAGAATTGGCATAAGATAGGAGAAGAAGAGAGTAGTCAGCTTATTAGGATATTCACTTTAAAGGAAAGGGTCGATAAAAATACTCCATCATATGTCATTCCATGGAGCCCTAGAGATCTTGAGAAATCCTATGAATTCTTCCTTAGGATCGAGGAGGAACTGGTTAAGAAGTATGACAAGCAAGCCCTAAAGATGATAGGAATTGACTCGATAATTCATTACTTCGGTGAGGATGGCGCTATGAGCTTGGCGAACTTAGAGGCTGCTAGGCAGAAGTATACTGGCGGGCTAGCCTTGTGGTTAGCTAAGCCCATCTATCCGGAAGTGGTGAGTAAGGTTAAACCTCTCTCCGACGTGCATCTAAAGTTTACCAGAAAGCATGGGTGCCTGCTACTTTATGGCGTGAAGCCTCGAACGCCACTATACGCTGTTGAGATGGATACCTCTAAGGGATATGTTCTTCCCAAGCTAACCCCAATGGTCTAAAGATTTAACAGGCTTTCTTTACACACGTCTTATATGCTTGATAAAAGGACCAGGTGTAAAATCTATCTCCTCTTAGTGGAGTATACTGCTATCCCCCTCCTGCTCGGCCTGTACCTACTATATCTCTCGGGCTATGGCTTAACAACTCGAAGAGCTGAGAAGCTAACCCTCGGGCTCATAGACTATCGGAAGAGCGTGATCCTTCACACCGGAATTCTACCATATTTCGTAGGTATTCTAGTGGTAGTTCACGCCGTAGCGGGGATAGGGCTCATGATAAATCGCCGCGTAAAGAACCCGACATTAAGATTATTTTTAGAGCTACTTAACTTGATACTTGTCGGGATAGCCTTCTTAACCCAGTTGACGATACTAGAGCTTCTTTAATCCGCCCTCGAAATTCTTTAAAGCAGGCCAAGTCCGGCTGAAGTCGATGAACTTCGACATACTGAGCCTAATCGGGAACACTCCGGTTGTAAAGCTTAGGAGGATCATGAAGGAGAATTCTGTCGAGATCTATGTAAAGCTCGAGTACCTTAACCCGACTGGAAGCCATAAGGATAGGATTGCATACTACATGATTAAAGATGCCGAGGAGAAAGGGTTAATTAAGCCTGGGGGCACGCTTGTTGAGGCCTCGAGCGGGAATACTGCCATCTCAGTTGCCTGGCTCGCATCTCTTCTAGGATATAGAGCTAAGATATTCGTTGAGGAAGGGGTGTCTGAGGCGAAAGTGAACCTGATAAGGTCTCTCGGAGCGGAAATTACTAAGGTGCCGATGAGAGAAAAGGATTATGCTGAGGCTGCTAAAAGTTATGCTGAAGCCCATGGATACTTTTTCCTAAATCAATATGATAATGAGGCGAACGTGATGGCACATTACAAGACAACCGGCCCTGAGATCTACAGACAGCTCAGAGGAAATATCAGCGCCTTCGTCATGGGGATCGGAACCGCTGGCACGATATCAGGTGTCGGGAGATTCCTCAAGGAGAAGATTGGAAAAGATGTAATGGTAATCGGGGTCGTTCCAAGAAACTCGAAAATACTTGGACGTAAGGGGGAACCAGAAAAGATTGAAGGATTATCCTCTGAGATGGTTCCAGGCATCTGGAGGCGCTACAACCACATAGTAAATAGGATTATGGCGGTGAATTATGAAGACGCTGTTCAAACCATGAAGAAGCTAATGAGAGATGAGGGAATCCTAGGCGGCCCCTCAACTGGCGCCAACGTGTATGCGGCTCTCAGAGTCGCGGAGGAACTTGAAAGCGGAGTAGTGATAACAATCGCCCCTGATACAATCTTAAAGTATCCGCAACTATTGTGAGCAAGCTGATTAATTGTCTATCTTTTAGGCTTCTTAGCCTCACCGGTTATGAGAAGGTTTACTGGAACGCCGTTAACGAGCTCCACCTTATATCTTACTCCGGGCAGATCACCCATCGATCTGCCAAGAGTTCCTCCTATACCGCTTATGATCACCTCATCGTGCTCGTCGATCACGTTAAGCGCTCCATCTCCTGGACAGAAAGCTGTAACCACCTTTCCGTTTTTAATCAGCTGAACCCTCACGCATTTCCTCACGGCGGAGTTTGGCTGCCTAGACTCCACACCGACCTTCTGGATAACTATCCCCCTGGCCATCGGCGCGCCTTCAAGCGGATCGACCTTCTCCTTAAGCCTAAGCATCCTAATCCTGTATTTCCGCTGACCCCACCTAAACTTCCTCCGATTTAGCCTAAGCCTCCTTGCTGCGAACTCTCCGTTACCCATCTTCTAGAATGGTTTCACCACGCCCATTTTTATACTTATACAACGGTTCTGAGAGCAAACTGAGCCGATCAGATGCATCCATTTACTCTTAACCTACCTCACAAAAATTCAAACCGGAATTCGAAAACTAAAGATCGATTGAAATAAGAGCCTTCGAATTCCTCTTAAATAGTCCACGATCAATTAAGGTTCTTTCTTTAGATGCTGAATACTTCCACCACCGTTTATGAATCTTTTAAGTCAAGCTCTTCTTCATTCATGAAGAAGCTTGGAAAATATTCTTAGATATCGCATTGTTAACTTTGTTCGATTTTTATTCATTCGACAAGTTTTTTAGGAGGATCACTCTAAGCGCTTAAAAGAGGAGTTTGTACGAGAATGCGAGCAATTAACAATTTATACATTTGGCATAAATGATGCATATCTCGTTCTTAAATAAA
>CAZILE010000088.1:0-4500 GCA_964540045.1 uncultured Nitrososphaeria archaeon
ATCTGCGAGCTCTCTAACCTGCTTCTCGTCCAACCCTCCGCTCACGAATATCTTAACATTCTTGTATCCCGCTAGGTCTAGGCTCCACCTAGCTTCTTCCGCAATCTTCCTCATGTTCCCCCTCCTAGATCCGGGTGTGTCGAATCTGACCCCGTAAAGCTTCTCTCCGAGCGTTTCAGCGGCCTTGAGGGCTTCAAACCGCTCATCCGCGAGAGTATCACATAAAGCGATCCTCGGAACGTCCTTCGGCATAATCTCATCGAACGCCTTCCAAGCCTCAGGCTGGCTTCCGAATACTAAGATCAAAGCATGAGGCATCGTTCCAACAGGCTTAACGCCCGCGAGCTCCGCGCCGATCACGCTTGAGACCGCATCGCATCCACCAATCAATGCGTATCTATCGGCCATTGGAGCTAGAGCGGGGTGGAGTGATCTGATCCCGAAGAAGAGGAGGGTTTTATCTCCAGCGGCGAGTTTAAGCCTAGCCGCCTTAGTCGCGATGCTCGTGGCATGCCTTAAGATCCCGAGAAGGCTTGACTCATAGACGCCATAGTCCACATACCTTCCATCAATCGACACTATCGGCTCATAGAGCTTAAAGAACTCGCCCTCCTCGAAAGCATAGACATCGATCTTCTTTCCTTCGAGGAGCTTGGCTGCCTCCGATATCCCGGCCGCAATTGCCCAATCATATTCTCTAGGAAAACCGTAAGCATGAATCTCGGCGTGGGCTTTTAGATTCTGCTTCCCGGCTCTCTCCAAAATCTCCCTGCTTCTGGTGAAGTATATGTCAGTAACCTTACCTGAGAGAATCTCATCCTCGGACGCTATGTAAAACCGTCTATTCACAACATCACACCCCGAACTTCAACGCATCTAAAGTTGTCAGCTCGGCCTTAAAAACAGTACTCATTAATCTCAAAGAAGCAATATGATCAAACTCGTGAATCGTGAAGACCGCGTCCACAGGAAGTACTAACCTATACCCTCTCACCGCAGCGCCCATAGCTGTACAGAGAACGCAGATGTTCCCGAGTAAACCTGTTAAAATCAGGGTGCTGATTTTCCTAGATCTAAGGATGTGATCTAGTGAAGTTGAGTAGAATGCGTCGTAGCTCGGCTTCCTGACTACTATGTCGGATTCTTCAGGTTTAAGCTCTTCAACGATCTCAGCGCCCCAGCTCCCCTCAAGAGTGTGCTCGCCCCAGATCTCGAACTCTGGATCATCTTTGAGATGCCAGTCCTGAGTATAAATCACAGTTGCCCCAGATCTTCTGGCAGCTAAGGTTAGTCTCCTAATCGGTTGAATTATTCTTTCAGCACCCCTAGCATAAAGCTTCCCAGAGGGATTTGCGAAGTCATTCTGAACGTCGATGACCAGCAAGGCGGTTTCAGATGGATTAACCTCGACCTCCTTAATCTCTAGTCTTCCCGGAAGCTTCAACGCTTCGGGAAACTTCATAAGATCACCATACTTCGTAAGCTCACGCCATCAAATTAAGTCATCGCTACTAAAAACTGAGAAGAGGCTTAGCTAACTTAGCGGCGAGCTTGGGATGAAGCAAGAGCTTTTTCGCAACCCTGGCCACATTGAGCCCGTTCGCGAGATCTATTATGTCCTTATCCTCAAGGACCTTAGCCAGCTCGTTCAGCTCATCGTCGCCGAGCTTCTCGAGAAGCCTTAGCACGATCAAGCTCTTTCTAATCCTGCTTAACCAAGGCTTGTACTTCACATCAAACTCCTTCAGCCGCTTTTCAGAGACCCCTCCTTCTTGAGAGGCTTTTCCGGCAACCTCTCCAGCCGCCAGCCCCGCAGCTATCGATGAGTGGATCCCACCTCCGGTCAAGGGTATGACCATTCCGGCAGCATCCCCTATCAGGATTGCCTGATCGAAGATGTATCTCCTTATCACGCCCCCAACCGGGACGGGTGCTCCTCGATTATCGATAACCTGACAACTTCCAAGCTCTCTTTCAAACCTCTGAAGAAGCTTGTCCATATAGGGCTTAAGAGGTGCTCCTCTAACGCCCAGCCCGAGTTCGGCTATCCTCTCACTGACCGGGAAAAGCCAGGCATATCCCTTAGGAGCGATCTCGTTTCCAAGGTAGATTCTTATCTCATCAATTGAATCCAGCTTACATCCTGCCACGAGATATTGAAGGGTTGGAATGGGCTCGGACTTCTCCCTAACCCCCAGAGCTCTCGCAACCCTGGAGTTATATCCATCAGCTCCGATGAGAACCATGCCTTCATACTCGGCCTTAGGAGTCTTCACTATCATCTTCTGGTCCTCTCGCCTTAAGTATAAGAAGGGCTCATTGACGCGGATCTCCGCTCCATGTTCAGCTGCTTGAGCCGCTATTTCTTGAAGAAGAAGAGTTTTGTTTATCAGATACCCAGTCTCAGCTATCTTCACATTCTCTCCATTAGGAGCATAGACTCTTGCGCTGACCTGATTAACTATGAGAGCTGAGCTAGGCTCAACTCCCGCGGTTTGGAGCGCATGAGCACTAACGGCTTGACCACATGGTTTTAAGGCCATTATGGCCGGGTTCTTCTCCAAAAGAAGAGTTCTCGCGCCGGTCATAGCAGAGGCCTTCGCAGCGGAGACCCCCGCAGGCCCTCCTCCAACGATTATCACATCAAACCTTGAACCCATAGGGATTCGGTTACAGGCTTTTGTTCTCAGGTTTATAGGTTTCTCTGCTCCGCGGGGCACGCTAGTTTCATTCGGCGGAGATTATAATGTTCCTGAGGCTGCCTATTTTCTCAATCCACATTTCGACTAGATCTCCAGGTTTGAGAAGCTTGGGCTCAGGTTTCTGGAAGATGCCGACCCCGGCTGGGGTTCCGGTCGCGATTATGTCTCCGGGTTCGAGCGTCATTCCTTGGCTTAGGGTCGATATTATTTCTGGTATCTTCTTGATCATCTTAGAGGTCGTGGAGTTCTGACGTATCTCATCGTTCACCTTAGTGATCATCCGGAGGCTATGAGGATCTTCTATCTCATCTTTCGAGACGAGAGCCGGGCCCGTTGGCGCGAAGGTGTCGAGAATTTTTCCTCTAGTCCACTGCCCATCCTTGAACTGGATATCCCTAGCAGATACATCGTTTAAGATCATGTATCCGAACACGTTTTCATAAGCTTCAGATGGCTTAACATCCTTACATCTACTTGCTATCACTACCGCGAGTTCTACCTCATAATCCAGCTGCTGGACATGCTTAGGCTTCACAATCGGATCATAAGGGCCTGCGAGGGATGTGGCAGGCTTCATGAAGATAGGCAACCCTTCTGGTGGATTGAGGCCGGCTTCTTCTGCATGATCCGCATAATTTAGCCCTAGGCAGATTATCTTTCCTGGATTCGGTATAGGTGGCTCCAGATGAAGACTTTCAATCGAGAAGGCCTCTATCGGGATCTTTCCCACGACTGAGTCTATAATCTCGAGTAACTCTCGATCGGGTAAAAGAGCTTTAACATCTTTTGGGAGAGTTAAGTTGATCACGCTCTCGACGAAGTATCTAGGTATAAGCTTGTTTCCGGGGACTAAGAAGCCATAGTCCCGTCCTTCTCCGGAGCTGTAGCTCACAATCCGCATGACCCTTCTGATAACGCATCAGATTTATTAATTGACCCACCTTATCCCGCGGGCTTTCTCAGGAACAGGATGCTCTCTCTGGCTTCTCCGATCTTAATAACCCTCCGGGTTGTCGCAACTCGTTTGTTTACGGCAACAAGCTTTTCTCCCTCGAATCCGACCCTTTCCGCAAGCTTGAGGATAAGTTTATCTGACTCCACGATCCTGTCGGGGAAGACTCCTCCCGCGACCACTATAGCTATTCTGCCGCCAGGCTTTAATACCCTGAACATCTCTTCTAAGCAGAGCTTCATGTCATGGAAGTATGCTTTCGCGACCTCGGGAAGGTTCAGCTCAGGGAACTGATCCACAACGTTCCTAGGGTTTAATCCAAGATAAGATCTAACAGGATCAATCTTAACGTCCCCGAAGAAAAGCTCATACTCTATCCTATACACCTTAGTATACTCTATCTTGTTCAGATATGGCGGGGAGGTGATTACCGCATCAAAATAGTCAGCTTCGAGAAAATCCATTTTTCTAGCGTCTCCTAGGTAGATTTCTATGCTACACGGCTTGAAACTCAGCCTTTTCAAGTCCCTAATCATCTTCCCGATAATACGCTTGAAAAACTTCCTGAATGGAGGAACAGGCTTCTTGACCACTTTTAGAACGGCTCCATCCTTATATGCGAAGGAAACCTTCATCGCGGCATTCATCAATGCGAGAGTGAAGAAGTCTCTCAAAACCGGGTCTTCTATCTCCCGAACCTTTCCCCTAAAGAAGATTATATCTTCGAGGGAGGGCTTGAGGAAGAACTGCTTTACGAATCCGCTCACATTCGAGAGGTCGGGCTTTCGGAAAGGCTGGCTTAGGAGCCATTTCGCAGTCTCTTTGAGCCTTTCCAGATCATAGTCC
>CAZILE010000089.1:0-4462 GCA_964540045.1 uncultured Nitrososphaeria archaeon
AAAAAATGGAGGGTTAGCTTGAGAGGATTATCGTCAGCCCGACGCTGACAGAAATCTTCCCCTCACCAGGAACTATCGGAACCTCGGCATAACCTCCCGCAGCTTTCACTTCTTCCCTAATTATTATCGGTGGAGCTTGCTGGGGTGATAGATTTATAGACTCTATCCCAACGACCTTTAATCCTAGATGGGAGGCGGTGGTCTCCGCTTTCCTCATCGCATCGTTTAAGGCGGCTTTAATCGCTTGATCAATAAGGCCAGACTTCTTCTCCTCGGAGATCGTGAACTGTAGACCGTACATCCGGTCTGCTCCCGCTGAAAAGGCCGCGTCTATCACCTTCCCGACGAGCGTTATGTCATTTACCTTAATCATCAGAGTATATGATGCCTCATAGTCAACGAGCTTGGGAGGCTTCTGCTCCCAATCATATCTTGGGTTTATCGTTATACTTGAAGTCTTCATGTTCTCTTTGCTGATCCCCAGTTTCTCGATGGCCGAGATGATCGCTGAAGCCTTTGAAGAACATTTATCCAATGCCTCCGTGGCTGTCTCTCCGTATCCCAGAGCGACGAAAGTTATCACCGCTTCATCCGGCGTGTAGGTTACTTCACCGTAGCCTGAGACCGTTAAGGTTGTAAAGTTCTGCGGTTTGATCCCAAGCCCCTGATCGCTCGCATACGCTACTGCGAGCCCCATGACCGATATTGCCAGAGCAGTCGCAGCAATTATTCCAAGAGCAACGAGAACTAATATCAGAACCCTATTCATCGCAAATAATATGTTTCGAGTTGCTTTTAATCCCTGAGATTAGAACAACTCCGTCCGACTTTTAGAACGTTATATGATCCTGTGCGAATAGTTGTGAAATAGATCGGCCTCCGAGAACCTAAAAACCTCTTGAGAGCCCCCACAGAAGGCCATGGCGAAGATCTACTAGAATGATTCCCGCGTTAAGGGCTGGGAAATGTGTGGTGGACCGGGCGGGATTTGAACCCGCGACCTCCCGCGTGCGAGGCGGGCGATCTCCCACTGATCTACCGGCCCACGCTTCTCTGCTCTGATGGCGTATTTTAGATTTTTTGGTTTCAATAAAGCCTTGAGAGCGAATACTAATGTTCGCTCACAATCCAATCCTCTTCTTATAGAACTCTATGGTTCTCTTCAACCCCTCTTCTAAGCCTATTATCGGCTCATATCCTAGGACCTTCCGGATCTTCTCTATTGATGGATAGCTTCTCATTGGTTCTCTCTCGGCCTCGGTTCTCGGGGGGAGAAGTCTCAGCTCCGAACTCGATCCGGTCAGCTTTCTAATTTTCTCGGCTAACTCTCTTATGGAGACCTCGTTTCCAGTTCCTAAGTTGAAGATTTCCCTCACGGCTTCCTTTCTCCTCAGAGCCAGATCGACGGCATGGCAGAAGTTCAGGATGTAGGTTGGATCTGTCGTATCTCTTCCAGCGTTATAAAGGGTGAGAGGCTCGCCCCTTAGACACGCCTTAATGAATCGAGGTATGGCTGTCGTCTCAACATCATGTTCACCGAAGAGCTTCCAGCTCCTGAAGATCACATACTTCAATCTTTTTGCCCTCGAATATGAAAGAACCAGCATCTCCGACACTACCTTAGAGTAGTCGTAAGGGGTTCGAGGGTTTGGAGGAGTGGACTCCCTTACCGGGAGCTCCGCCGGGACGCCGTATACGTTTGCTGAGGAGGAGTAGATGAATCGATCGACATTCTTTCTGGAGGCAACCTCGATCATGTTCAAGGTTCCAACACTGTTTACCTGAAAGCAGGTGTATGGATCTTCCAAGCATCTTGGGACATTTGCTATCGCTGCGAGGTGTATTACGGCGTCAAAGTCCAGGTTCATCAACTTCCTAACGCAGTCCTCAAAACTCGATACGTCAACCCTGATCTCCGCCGACTCCGCTATGTCGGCTCTCAAAACCTCATAGCCATGCTCCTCGAGATATGGCGCAAGGTTTTTGCCTATGAACCCCTCAGAACCGGTGATCAGAACCTTCATCGACAATTGGCTCGCATGCCTTGCTATGAACCTTCCCGGGAGCCGGATATAACCTTAATATCGCGTCTGAAGGTCATTAGCCGGATCAGGATGCCATCGCTCTCGGAGATGCTGCGGAAGGCTTTGAGCAAATTCAGGTCGGCGGCCACGGTTGATAAGAGAACGATCGAGGAGCTGATAAGAGATCTTCAGAGAGCGCTTTTAATGGCTGATGTGAACGTCGAGCTTGTTAAGAGGCTTTCAGATGGAATCAGGAAGAGAGCTTTCTTGGAGAAGGCTCCGCCGGGGATATCGAGGAGAGATCACGTAATTAAGGTTGTTTACGAAGAGCTCATCAAGCTCTTGGGGGAGAGGCCCGCTGAGATCAAGATAGCGAAGAAGCCTTATGTGATCATGGGGGTTGGAATTCAGGGAACGGGGAAGACTACGAGCATAGCGAAGATCGCGAACTATCTGAAGAAGCTAGGATACAAGGTGGCAGTCGTCTGCGCGGACACTTACAGGCCTGGTGCTCATGAGCAACTCAAGCAACTCTTGGAGGGAAGAGATGTCCCGGTGTTTCATGAAGATGGAGTGGATGCCGTGAAGATAGCGAGGGATGGAATCAAGCACTTCTCGTCGAATGGATTCGATGTAATCCTGATAGATACTGCTGGAAGGCATAGGAGCCAGGAGGGGCTCATGGCGGAAATGAAAGAGCTTCAGAAGGAAGTTAAGCCGGATGAGGTCATGCTGATAGTCGATGCGACGATAGGGCAGATGGCTGGAGAGCACGCAAAGGCATTTCACAAGGTCGCTCCTGTTGGCTCGATCATATTGACCAAGATGGATACTTCGGCGAGGGGTGGAGGAGCCCTCTCAGCGATAGCCGAAACCGGGGCGAGGATAAAGTTCATTGGAACGGGGGAGAAGCTGGAGGACATAGAGCTATTCAATCCAAAGGGTTATGTTGGAAGGCTGCTGGGAATAGGAGATTTAGAGGGAATACTTGAGAGGATTAAGCTCGCGGAGCTCGAGGTAAGCGAAAAACAAGCTAAGGCGCTTCTAAGGGGAGAGTTCACCCTGGAGGAGTTCGTCAAGCAGCTCAAAGAAGTGAGGAAAATGGGACCTCTCTCAAAACTCTTATCAAGGCTCCCGCTTCCAGGCATCCCAGATCTCCCACAAGATGCTCTAAGAGACGCTGAGGAGAAGATAGAGAGGTGGTGGGCCATAGTTCAGTCAATGACCCAGGAGGAGAGAAGCGATCCAAGCATACTTAACTCTTCTAGGATTAGGCGAATAGCGAGGGGCGCCGGGGTTATGGAAAGAGATGTTAAGGCTCTCATCAAGCAGTATAAGCTCACGAAGAAGCTTATGAAGAGAGCGAGAAAAGCTCCTCACAAGCTCCTTGGTCTTAGGATGACTTAAGACGGTAAAATCCTATGTTGAGGAAAGTTAGGGTTATTAGGATATTAGTGGGCTGGCAGCATGGGGTTGGAGCCCGAGAAGATCGCTGAGATCATTGAGAAGGCTGCGAAGCTCATTTCAGTGCACCCTCTCTGCGACTATTGTCTCGGCAGGCAGTTTTCCGCCCTCTGCTATGGTGCTGGAAACGATGAGAAGGGTAGAGCGATCAAATTGATCTTGGTGATGTCAAGCCTTCTTCACCGCAGGGATTCGGGAGAAATTCACGAGATTCTGAGAAGCTTGGCCGCCACAGGATTCAGGCCCGCTGTGAGGAGCCTTCAAGCCCTTGGAGAGGAGCCGCCGGAAACGAAACCATGTTATATCTGCGGCGGGGCTTTGGATAAGAAGAGGTTTGAGGAACTCGCGGATAGAATCATCGAGGAGTTAAGGGGATATGAGTTCAGGAACTTTGTCGTGGGTGCTAGGGTTTCGGGAGAGGTTAGGGAAAGGGAGGATGATCTTAGAGCTTGCTTCAGGATAGACATGGGAGAGGACATCAAGGAGGATATCACTAGAGGCATTGGAGCAATACTCCAGAAAAAGCTTAACATCCCGGTGGAATATCAGAATCCTGAAATTGTCGTCTTGGTAGACATTTTCTCAGATGAATACGAAATACAAGTGAACCCGCTCTTCATTAAAGGATATTATCGGAAGCTCCAGAAAAACATCCCCCAAACACCATGGTACTGTAGGCACTGCTGGGGCAGGGGGTGTGAGAAATGCGGCTTCACAGGGAGGGAGTATCCTGAATCAGTTAGCGAGCTTATAGGAGAGCCGGCTCTTAAGATATTTGAAGCCTTAAGCTACAAGTTTCATGGAGCTGGAAGAGAGGATGTCGACGCGACGGTCATCGGAACCGGGAGACCATTCATCCTAGAGCTTAAGCACCCTAGAAGGAGGTTTGTCAACCTATCGACCTTGGAAGAGGCCGTGAACGAGGAAGCGAGAGGGAAGATAGAGATCTCAGGCTTATCCTACTCTAGTAGGAG
>CAZILE010000090.1:0-4426 GCA_964540045.1 uncultured Nitrososphaeria archaeon
GGTCTCCTAAGATTCTTTCCACTAGATGAGGCTGAGATGCTCTACGAGGATTTTAAGTCCTAGAAGAATCAAGATGCTTCCTCCGATTACTCCAGCTCTCCCACCCATCAAGGTCTTAGTCCTCAAGCCGAGAGAGTAGCCTAATAGGGTTAGTGCGAATGATGCTAGGCCGGAAGCAGCTGAGGTGCTCATAACTTGGAGTTTCATAAAGGGTAGGCTAAACCCCACGGCTAGGGCATCTATGCTCGTTGCGATTGAGAGGGCTAATAGAAGCCGTATTGTGAGAGATCGGCATTCCGTGGGCTCGCCGCTTCTGAACGCCTCCCGAATCATGTGAAGTCCCGCCGCCGTCAGGAGACCGAAGGCAATCCAGTGATCATATTGGGATATAACTTTGAGAAGGCTTCCTCCCGCCCAGCCGGCTGCGACCATCCCGCTTTGAAATGCTCCGAAGAATGAGGCCATTAATAGAGCTTGAGAGGCTCTAAGGACCCTGCCGCTGGCCCCGAAGCAAAACGCGGCGGATAGGCAGTCTAGGGCCAGGCTTACGGCTATTGCGGCCACGATTTCAAGCATTTGATGGTATCGTCTTCGAACTATGTGAAAAACCTGGCTTTCGAGAGCCTTTATAGGGTTTATCTTAATGTTGTTACTAGGTCTAACGGAGTCCCATCGAGATGATCGTTAAGAAAGTGAGCGTGGTGAAGAGGTTTGTCGAGCTCGTTCCGGAGAGCAGCCTAGATCTGATAAATATCTTCAGGATCGTAAAGCCGGGCGACATAATCTACTCTAAGACCTCTAGGGAGCTGAAGAAGGAGAGGGCTAGCGGGAAAATCGACAGCGAGAGGGTTCAAGTAGTTCTAGGGGTCGAGGTGGAGTCTAAGGTCGTAGACCCTCTCATGAAAAGGATACGTTTCTCGGGCAGGATAGCCTACGAGAGTAAGAAGTTGGACTTACTTGGAAAGCATCATACGATAACCGTTTACCCGGGATTCGATCTCAAGATAGAGTCTCGCGAAAACTTCGAAAGACTACTAGCTCTCTCTGAAAGCTATCGAGGGGTGAAAGAGCAAACGGTTATCTGTATCTCGCTTGATGACGAAGAGCTTGCGGTTGCCGAGTTCTCAAGCCGGGGGGTGAGGGTAACTTATTCGAAGCATTTACCAAGAGCTGATAAGTCGGTTTCATGGGGAGAGCAGTCATTAGATGAATCGTTTAAGGAAGTGGTAGACGTCGTTAAGGAGCTGCCGGAGGTCGGAATAATTCTTCTCGGGCCAAGGATCTTCGTCGAAAGGCTTCTCTCTTACTTGAGGAGGCGCGAGAAAGGTCTTCTAGAAAGGATCATAGTTTCTTGGAGCACTTCCATCGGCGGCGAGGCGGGTATAAGGGAAGCCTTGAAATCGGAGTCTATCCCAGAGTTTCTCCGCAGCCTGAAGCCGTTTAGAGACACTCTTGAGGTCGAGCGTTTTATCAAGCTAATGTCAGGAGACCCCGAGAGGGTTGCGATAGGCCTTGAAGAGGTGTACGAGGCTTGGAAGCTTGGAGCTGTCGAGAAAGTCTTAGTGGCGGAGTCATATCTTTGGGTCAATCTAGAGAATGCGAGGTTTGAGAAGCTCTTGGAACTTGCTGAGCGCGGAAAGCTTGATCTCCAAGTGATTTTGGATGGGCTTGAAGCCTCTGAAAAGGTCGCAAGGCTAGGCGGCGTCGTCGCGATCTTAAGATATAAGCTACCTTTAAAGAAAATTAAAGGTGGTTGAAAGTTAAGGTCTTGACATTATCAGCGGGTTTCGAGATTTCCCCAACCCTAACTCCTACTAGGTAGACGACATCGCTCCGCTGCGATAGAACGTCGATGAGCCTCTGGGTGATGATGCCATCAAATACCACGTATTTCACATGGTCCTTGAAGTTTTCGAGTTCCTGAGCGAGTTCGCTTACAGGTATTCTCTTAAGCTCCTTAAGATTTTCGTCGAGGAGAACGGCCATGAGCTTCTCTCTGACTTCATCAGCATAATTTTTGATTTCTTCTGGAAGCTTTGGGGCTTTCTCGATACGCTTCGGCATTTTCAGGTGTTTTAAGGCTTCCTCAAGCGGGGTGGCGTGATGGAGCGCGTCAATTATCTCCTTTCCGGTAAGCTCCTCGACCTCCTTGCCATACGGCGCTCTGGCCACTTGATCGATCCTCATCCCAGAGCTGTGAAGCTGGTATAGGATCATGTCCCCGCCCCTGTCGCCGTCGAGGAAAGCGATCACCTTCTTCTTCTTGCTCGTAAGCGTCTTGACGTACTCCGGTATCTTCACTCCCTTAACAGCGACTACGTTCGTATAGCCGTGTCTAAGCAGGTTTATCACGTCCGCTCTTCCTTCCACCACAATCAGCTCGTCAGCTTTCTCAGCATCCGGCCCGGCTGCGATCTTCTCAGGTCCTAGTTCGATGACCTTGGCCTTTAACATGGATTCCTCGAGTTCCTTCATCAGCTCATCTTCTTCCGGTATCTTGCTCTTCTCCCACTCATATAGAATAGCTCGAGCTCTTTCAACTATCTTTTTCCTCTTCTCGGCTCTGAGGTCATGGATTTTCTCAACCTTAACGGTTGCGTTGTACGGGCCAACTCGCTCGATGCTCTCGAGCATGGCTGCTATGAGGGCTGTTGAATATTTGTCGAGAGCTGATGGGACTTTGATCTTGCCGTGAGTTTTCTCTCCACGGACATTCACCGTTATCTCAATTCTTCCGATTCTCCCGCTCTTCTGAAGTTCCCTGAGGTCGAACTCGCTGCTGAAAAGTCCTTCGGTCTGGCCGAAGACCGCGCCCACGACATCGTTTTTATCCACTACTCCATTAACTTCTATCTTCGCTTCAATTAGATATTTTATTGAAGTTGATCCAATACTCAACGCTTACTCCTCCTGTGAACGCCAGCGATCCAGCATTCAATCCGGTTAACAACCTCCTAGGACTCTATTTAAGTATACGTTGCCCAGCTTAAGAACGTGCTGGCCGATAGCTGAGCAGAGTAGCTCTCATGAGAGCTTTTTGAAAGATAAGGGACGCTATACGATCTTGAGAATGGAGCTAGCCATGAAGATGTTGTTCGGCGTAATTGAAGGTTGTCTGATTTTCCGCAGAGGTTGTTTACGCGGATCAATGTTTCCAGAGTTCTTCGAACTTTAGGCTATCTCCCCATCATTCTGATCTCGTTAATCGTTAACTTGTTGATGGATCGTAAGTGTGTTGTTGCTCATATCAACCGGCGTCTTGCCAACTGCGATCTCAACCAGATAGTTATGTTCGCGACCTTATAATGCTGGAGGAACTCGAGTCTGCTCATGGAGAACCAATCCAGAGAGTTTTCTGAGCTGAAGTGAGTCCAAAGCTAGAGCAGCGAAGGCGGCGACGTCGTAACGTGATCATCAAGGTCTCTGTCTCCTAGGCCGCACATCCGGTATTTTATGAATAATACTTATTAATAAGTATTATTTGCCTTTAGTAAGACTCAAAAAATATTTATTTCTCCCTAAATATTATATTTTGGTGTATAAAAGGTGGACCATGATGATATTGATGTTAGGAATTTCGTCTTCTTTGAAAATGATATAGATTTTCTAACTTTTTTCATAGAGTGCTTAGATTCGCTGAGTAGCTATTTTGGAGAGGAGGTTTGTGGGGTGATTGCGTACTCGTTTGGTCGAGGGCTTGGTGAACGCGTCTATAAGCTTGCGGTAAAGCATGGAATAAGGGACCTGAAAAACGCCAACGATTTCCTCCTCTGGATCGTGAAGAGGTTTAGGTTCGCTAAGGATGCCGCGGTTTTTATATTAAAGCCGAGGGATGGTTTCGCTCTTGAAATGCTTTTCCGAATCGCGTCTTCAGGACGTGATGATAAGGGGAATCTGGTTTTCTATATCTTACGGGGCTTGCTCTTCCAATTTTATAAGCTGTTCACCCTCGGCATGGTCAGAGTTTCCTCTCTCAATCGGTCGAACAGCCTAATATCTTCCTATGAGTATATTGTAAGGGTCTCTGAGGATCCGAACTGGAGGAAATGAGCATCTGAGATGAGCAAGAAGGTCAAATGGTTGAAAGCCCCCTGAGTAACATCAATGGATATGAGAATTAACACCAATGTCGAGAATTCATTCGCCATGCCATGAACTTTCTCAATTCGGACATGCTGAACGAGCCCATGGCCGAGAAGGAAGATGCCATGATTTTCTGAGAGCGAAAAAGAGATCGGCGAACTCAAAAGAAGAGCTGGAAACTGGGAACAGCGCTCAGATCACTCTCAGACCGCGAAAGCAGGCAAAAGAGTTAATTAGACCCAGAGAAAACACGAAAATAGACCCGCGGTAGCTCAGCCTGGTAGAGCGTCCGGCTGTAGCCGCGCCCACGGAGGCGCGACACCCAGCCTGCCAGGCGGACAGA
>CAZILE010000091.1:0-4242 GCA_964540045.1 uncultured Nitrososphaeria archaeon
CCTCAAAGAGCCAGCGAGATGGTAAGCCCGGTTGGCGGATATGGGATGTCGAGGATTTATAAACTTGTACGAGAAGTTGAGCACAGCTCATCTCGGCGATCACTAGTTCGGGGACGCATCCACTGCATAGCCTTAAATCGTAGCAGATTAAGAAGCTCAACTATGGAGTCCCTCTTCTCCGAAGAGGAGTTGAAAGAAGAGATCATCCGGGTCATGAAAACATTATACGATAGAGGACTTATTACCGCGCTAGGAGGCAATGTGAGTGCGAGGATTCCAGGATCCAACGAGTTCTACATAACCCCTAGCCAGGTGTTTAAGGGCTCTCTTAAGTTAGACGACTTAGTGAAGGTGGACTTGGAGGGAAACTTGATTGAGGGAGTTCTAAGACCTTCGGTCGAAACACCCTCTCATGCGATAGTCTATAGAGTTAGACCCGATGTAAATGCAGTAATTCATGCGCATAATCCTTGGACTTTAGGGCTTATCTCTTCCGGCAAGAAGATTAAGACGACGATAACCGAGGAAGCAGTGTTGCTTCTCCGCAAGATAGAGGTCGTTCCATTCAAGTTTCCTGGAACCACCGAACTCGCGGAAAAGATCGGCGAGGCGGCGGCTAAGGGCGCTAGAGCTATAGTGATGGAAAATCACGGTGTCATGGGTTTGGGATCGAACCTCCTAGAAGCGGAGGCCATAGTTGAGCTTCTCGAATCCATATCGATAATAGAGTTTGTATGCTATACTCTTGGGAAAGAGCCCCCGGAGATACCGCCAGAAGAGATAGAGGTTGCTAAAACCTATTGGGGGATCTAGTGGATGTATTGTTATATGGGGAAGTTTCTCGAGATAGACTTAACTAGCGAAAAATTTGAGGAAAATCCAATACCTGAAGAAGACCTTGATCTATTTATCGGCGGGACGGGGATCGCTGCTAAAATCATTTTTGATATGGTTGATCCGAAAATAGATCCCTTATCCGCGGAGAACGTTCTCGTCTTCGCAGCAGGCCCCTTAACGGGAACGATAACCCCGACTAGCGCTAGATTTACGGTCGCAGCGAAATCACCGCTCACGGGAGGTTGGGGAGAGGCGCATGCTGGAGGTTTTTGGGGGGTTGAGTTAAAAAGAGCAGGATATGATGGCTTAATCCTGACCGGAAAAGCTTCAAGTCCCATTCACCTCCTGATACGAGATGGAGATGTAGAGTTTAGGGATGCTAGCAAATTATGGGGTCTTGACACTTACGAGACCTGGCAGAAGATAAAGGAAGAGCTTAATGACCCTAAGCTGAGGATCGCCGCGATAGGCCCGGCTGGAGAAAACCTCGTGAATCTAGCATGTATTGCTTTCGACATTAGACCGGATGGACCTAGAATAGCGGGAAGAACCGGCATGGGTGCTGTCATGGGATCAAAAAACCTCAAGGCAATCTCCATCTCAGGTTCCGGTAAGGTAGAAGTCGCAGACCTCCAAAGACTGAGACAATACATCCGAAGGATACTTCCATCCATAATGTCTTTTCCGACCACCCAAATATACTCGGTTTATGGAACAAGCGGAGAGGTTGGGCCGATGCACATGTACGGCGACGTTCCCATCAAGAATTTCTCGCTGGGAGAGTGGGATGGGATAGAGAACCTGAGGGGTGAAGTATTGGCGAAGACTATAGTGAAAGGTCATAGAGCTTGCTTCAACTGCCCTATAGGATGCTGGAGATACGTCAGGTTCGAGAAAAATTCCAAGATCATTGAAGGAAGACTTCTGGAATATGAAGCTATAGCATCTCTCGGCTCACTGCTCCTCATAGACGACCTTAAAGCCGTCGCGGAACTTAATGAAATCTGCAATCGGCTCGGAGTGGACGTGATCTCGACTGGAGTCACCATAGCCTGGCTACTTGAGGCATATGAGAACGGCCTCGTAGACAAGGACTTTGTAGATGGACTCGAACTTAAGTGGGGCGACCCTGAAATCGTCGCAAAACTGATCCAAAAGCTTGCCGAGAAAGAGGGTGTGGGAGAGCTACTTAGTAAGGGTGTTAGAGAAGCTTCTAAAAAGGTTCCGGGGTCAGAGTCTTTCGCCATGCACGTTAAGGGTCTTGAAGTACCCATGCATGATCCCCGAGCATTCAAAGGAATGGGCTTACAATACGCTACTTCTAACAGGGGTGCAGATCATCTCTATGGGCTTGTGTTTAGGATAGAGCAGGGGGAGAGAAACGTCGATCTAGGGATACATGAGAGGGTACATAGGTTCCCGTATAAGGGCAAAGGGAGGATAGTTGCGCTGATGGAAGATTGGAGTGAGATAACAGAGTCGATGGGGATATGCAAGTTCCTCTCGATAACCCCGGGCCATCTAGCGGCGATATACTCTATAGCGACAGGGAAATCTGAGAGGGTGAAGGATCTGCTCGTTAAGGGGACTAGGATCTTCACCCTGAAGAGAATCTTCAACATAGCATGCGGCATAGGACCTGAAGAAGACAAACTTCCTCCCAGGTTAGTTAAGGAGCCTCTTAAGAATGGGGGGAGCGCCGGCCAAGTGGTGGAAGTAGATGAGATGCTGAGAGAGTATTATCAGTTCAGGAGCTGGTCTCAAAATGGCTTACCCACTAAAGAGGTTTTAGAAAAACTCGGGCTTCTGAGCCTTATCTCAAGCAGCAGATACAACGCTTATGAGGAGCTGCTGTCGAAGTTGCCTACGTAATCGCCCCTTTTTAACAAATCTTTAACATATTCCCCGTTAATGCTTCACAGATACTTCAAGGATAAGCGATCGTCATTCGCATTGGCGCTGCGCCGTCCCAAATAACGCTTCAACCCCTTATAGGACGCTGAGACATCAATAGATCTGATGAGCAGGAAGCCGGAATAAACGCCAAGAATATGCGCCTTCATCCATAAACCTTTAAGGTGGAGAAAATGTATGGAATGAGTGAAGCACATTGCTTAAGGATCTCGAAGACCAGATAAACGCTTGTATTCGGTGCGGAGCATGCGATGAAAAGTGCTCACTTTACTTAGCTTCAGGAGATCCGGAAGTCAGCCCCTCGAGAAAGATTGAGATAGCTAATAAACTTCTTAAGAAAGAAGACGTTTCCTTAAATGACTTATTGAAGGCGGCATATGCCTGCACCCTTTGTGGTATTTGTGAAAGGGCTTGCTCTAAGGGGATAGAGATAAGGGATATTGTTCGGGCAATGAGAGCTGAGATTGTGCGTGATAGAAAAGCTCCGGCTAAGATAGTCCAGCTATGTGAGAACATAATCAAGAGGGGTTCGATGACAGGAGGCGGAGATGAGTTCTGGAGCAGCTGGATGCCCGATGATCTAAGCCTTCCCGACAAAGCTGAGAACATTTACCTAGTTGGATGTATGATACCCTTTAAGATCCCAAGCCTCGGTAGAAGCACATTAGAAATGCTCCTGAAAGCCGGAGTGAATCTCACGATACTTAGAGAAGAAGAAAGATGCTGCGGCCTTCTTCTATGGGAGCACGGCTTCATAGAGGAATTTAGAAAAATTGCCGAAGAGAATGTGAAGAAGATTAAACTTAGAAAGGCTAAGAGAGTGATAGTTTCATGCGCGGCCTGCTACTACGCGTATAATGAGATTTACCCGAAGGTGATTGGGGAGAGAATGGAAGTCAAACATGTTCTTGAGGTGCTGGACGAATTGATTAAGGCAGGAAAGCTCAAGCCGAGAAAGCCTATTCAGGATAGAGTCGTATACTTTGATGCATGCCATTTCACGAGATATACGGGAAAATATGATCTACCAAGACGACTGATAGAGAGCATACCTAAGATAGAACTCGTAGAGCTTCCGAGAAATAAAGAGCTCGGATACTGCTGTGGGATATCAAGTGGGGTTAAGCTCGTGTTTAAGGATTTAGCGGACTCGGCAGGCAAGATGGTAATAGATGAGGCAAGAAAGCTGGGCGCGAGAAAGATAATCACTTCATGTCCACTTTGCATGTACCAGTTCGCAAGCACTATAAAGAAATACAACATAAAGGAATTGGAGGCGATAGACCTCCCACTTCTCTTACATAGATCAACAGTTGAGCACCTTTAATAAGCCGATGAAAGGCCGTTCCCGCGATATTAAGAGCCAGAGGTCTCTTCAATACTTCACCTATTATCTCATTGTTTATTTCTGCTTCCTTTCCCTCCATTTTTGCCATGCTGCTTGTCCTTGTTTCTTCCGTTCATCTTCCCGTGATTCTCGTGAGCCCCAGC
>CAZILE010000092.1:0-4177 GCA_964540045.1 uncultured Nitrososphaeria archaeon
TTGAGTGGATTAAGAGCAGCCAATATGCTAAGTATAGGCATATAGCTCCGCCGAGATTCGAGTGGCTTGTCGACTGCGGAATTCTAAAGCGAAGCGGCAGAGGAAAATATGAAGTGAACAGCCAGATGATCTATGACCCTCAGAAGATTCTAAAGCTAGCGGCTCTCGGCCCCCAGAAACTTGAGCGATACTTGTTCAGGGATTTCTTGAAGCCCTTAGCAAGAGTGTATAAACTTGCTGAGAGATATGATATCTACAAGAATATGCTGGAGGTGTATAATAGGATGAGGAGATATTTCGGGGAGAGAGTTGATCTCATAAAGCTGGAATGTATGACAGCCCTCTCGCTGATGGAGAAAGGATTAATCGCTGAACTCGACTCTATACATGACGCATTTAATAGTCTCGCAATACAGTTTCCGGACAAGATTTACGTGATGCCTGGAGTGAAGGGAAGAGCACCGCTTGCCTATATGGACACTAAGGATATTGAGGTTTAGCTCATTCCTAAGAAGAGGAGAAGCCTTGAGGCCAACCCACCAATCAGTATTGCTAAGGCTATCTCAAAGACTGTAACTAAGATTGCTACTTTTACTCCTGCTTCCTTGATCAGCGTCGAGATCGTGGCGATACACGGTATGTAAAGCATTGTTATAAGCGAGAGGGTTATCATCTGACTTGCGGATAAAACTTGGGAGAAGTCTAAAGTTCCGGTTAGAGAAGCCAACACCGCTAGGATGAGCTCTTTCCTCAGGACCCCGAAGATCAGTAATATTCCAACTTCCTTCGGAAGCCCGAGCCAGCCTGAGGTTATCGGGCTGAGAATCTCCGATATCAGCGGAAGCGCTCCCATTAATTCTAGAAGCTTTATGACCACTCCTGAGAGAACTATCAGAGGCGCGGCTATGTAGAAGTATTCTTTTACCCTGAACCAAGTCATCACCATGATCGTCTTGAAGCTTGGAACCTTATAGCTCGGCATCTCCATTATAAGTTCCACCGCCTCTCCTGGAAGAAGTCTGGAGGCCATCATGCCAACTAGGAACGCCATGAGCAAGATGAAGAGATAGAGCCCCGCAACCCACCATACTCCCAGATATCTCCCGACGAGACCCATTACGACTACAGTTACGGCAGAGCATGGAATGAGGGTGGTCATTATCATAGTGATAAGCCTCTCCCTCCACGTATCCATTATCCTAGCAGCGAGGCAACCTGGAACATTACACCCAAATCCTAGGAGCATAGGGATCACCGCCTTGCCGTGAACTCCCGCTTTATGGGTGAGCGAGTCCATTAGAAAGGATATTCTAGCCAGATAGCCCCAGTTCTCGAGGACAAAGGTCAGGAGGTAGAGCGGAAGGATATAGGGCACCGCCAAGCCCACTAGAAATAATAAGCCTTCCACCGCTGCCCAGCCAACCTCTGGTAATGGCGATAAGCCAAATAAGCCAAACCAAACCTCTCGTAGAAGCCCAGAAAGATCTTCCTCAAAGAACTCAGCGACCTGTCCACCGACCCCGAAAACCAGAGAAAAGACCCCGAGGAAAATTAGGATCGCTATCAGGTATCCAAAAACTGGGTGAGTTGCGAGCTCATCGAACCTATCTCCCAAGCTCGGCCTCCTAGGCTTGACTATCTTAACAACCCTTCCCGCGATCTGGTTCGCCAAGCTCGCCCGCTCATTAGATATCACTATCGATGAGTCATGACCGTGAACCTGCTCAAGCTCCGAGATCAACCTCTTCGCGAGAGCAACAACCTTTGGGCTTCTCTCCTCAACGAGCTTCCAGATCTCCTCATCCTTCTCAAGAAGTTTTATCGCAATCCATCTCCTCGGATAAGGTAAATCCACATCGCTTAACGCTGATTTGAGCTCCTTGATAGAGCCTTCGACCTCCTTCCCGTAACTGGGAGCTTTCAGCAAGAAGCCCCTCTGACGGAGTTCGATCACTCTATCGAGAATCAGAGTAACACCTTTTCCCCGCGTCGCGATCGTAGTGACGACTGGCACTCCTAGGAGTTCTTCTAGAGCGCGGACATCTATCTCGATCCCGCTTTTATTCGCGAGATCCATCATATTCAAAACGAGAACGAGCGGCCTCTCTAATTCTAAAAGCTGGAGGGTGAAGATTAGGTGCCTCTCCAAGGCCGTCGCATCCGCCACGTTAACAACCGCATCAGGCTTCTCCCTAGCAATATACTCCCTTGAGATCTTTTCTTCGAGGGAATAATGTGTTAGTGAGTAGATCCCTGGAAGATCTATCACGTCTATTAAAAGACCCTTATAGAAGAGAGTTCCTTCAGCCTTCTCGACCGTTGTCCCAGGCCAGTTAGCAATATGTTGGTGAAGACCTGTAAGCTGATTAAAGAGCACGCTCTTCCCGACGTTAGCCTGACCCGCAAGAGCTATTCTTAGATCTGGAGGTCCGAGCTTACGCCGAGACTTGGGACGCGAGCTGCTAGTGTTTCTCATCTTATAACCTGCTCCCCGGGATTATGGAAACTTTAGACCTCGACCAAGATTCTCTCGGCTAACCCCCTCCCGATCATGAACCTAGAACCATTAACTTCGATCTCAATCGGCCCGCCGAAAGGAGCCTTCCTAACAACCTTAATCCTTGATCCGACGAGTATTCCCAAGTCGGCGAGCCTTTTCATAGGCCCCCTGCCAAGACCCCTCCCTCTACCTCGCCTAAACCTCCAACCAAAAGACCTCCGGAACCCGGCGCCCGGAGGAGGCCCTTTGGGCTCGGGCACTATGGCTATAACCACGCCCTCCCTACCCTCCTCCAACATAGTCAAGGTAACTTCCATGGAGATCACATCAAGGATGAGTAGCCTTACCGCAGGGTTTTTCTATAAGAGGTCTAATTTAAATTTGCGGTGTAAAGTCATGAGCTTTACATTGTTATTTTCGCGCAATAGCTTGAAAATCTTCCCTGTCCAGATGTTTAAGCCTAAAGTAACAGGAAGGTGAGGTTAATGCGCTTCGATGAAGTTCTCGCGGGGGTAAGAGCGATCTTAGCGAAAGAACTTGTGGCAGGATATGGGTTCAGCAGGAAAAGAGCTGCGGAGATCCTCAAATTGAGTCAACCGGCCATCACTCTTTATTTAAATGGGAAGAGAGCGTTTGATTCTTCGAGAAAAATCTCCGAGAACCTGATCGCTAGACGTTATGTTGAAGGATTACTTGAGAAGATACTGTTGAGAGAAGACTTGAGTGAGTCTGAACTCTATGATGCGGCCTTCAGCCTTTGGAGGATCTTGGAGGCCGAAGGTGAGAAGGTTGAGGTTGCTCCAGAAAGGGAAGAAGATGAGAGTTCGAGACTTCTAAAATCTCTCCGCGAGAGGGTTCAAGCAGAGCAAGAATCAGCTGAGGAATTCATGAGGGTGGCCGCGAGTTTGAAGGATGACCTAATTAGGATGATCTTCAGGATGATTGCGAGTGATTGCATAAGACATGCAGATACCCTGATGACCTTGATCTCGGCGATCGAGCGAGAAGAAATGATGGATGTTGATCAACTGAAGAGCATAGATCTCGCTGCATTATTAGAAAAGGAAGAGAAAGCGCATATAGGAAGTTTGGATGAAGTTAAGAAGCTTTTACCAAGCGGCTTGGCATCAATTCTGGTAGAACTCATACAGGATGATGAAAGAAAGCATTCAAAGATACTTAAAGGAATCATGGATCTAGTGAAGGAGGCTAGGGACCTATGATGAGAGGTCTTCTCTCCACCAAGGCTTGAAGGAGCTTCCTCCTACCGCTATCCAAGGCTCTCCAAAGTGTTCCACGCGAAATGCGCATGAGCTTGGCCGCTTCCTCTTGAGTCCTGTCCTCAAGATAAACTAATCGGAGAGCCTCGAACTCATCTGGTCTAAGGTGAATTGGTAGCTCTTGCACCGGCATTCCCGTGTCGTCAAGAGGTGCGAAGATTAGGCCCCCTAACCCAACCCTAATCCAGCGCTCCTTAGGTGGCCTACCTCTCCCACGAACTCTCCAACACCATCTTCCCATCTACTTCCCTCAATGAACATAGCATAAGCTGATTAAATAAGAGTCCTTCCTTCAAGTTGACTTGTATTTCGTGGCATCGCACAGAATTTATATTTCAGAAGCTCCGACGAAATTAGGAGCCTGAAGATGATATACCTGATTCCTCTTGAGAACAAC
>CAZILE010000093.1:0-4041 GCA_964540045.1 uncultured Nitrososphaeria archaeon
ATTCGCAGCCGCCCTCCTCGAGTCATATCAGCTACTATCAATTAGCTGAGCGTGTTCTCGAAGCCACAGCCTCCTTAAGGTAGAATCTCAGCGGAACCGGGAGATCCCGTGAAACCCCTATCCTATGGCTCCTGCCGATGAGAGATGAAGGTATGGTGGGACCTTCCTCTATCCAGAGCCCATGCCTACGTATGTAAACGGGCTTGCCGTGAAAACTCTTATCAATTCTCATAGCCTCTGTTAACCTCCCAGGCCCGCTCATCAATAACCCCGTATCACTTATCTTCCTAAACCTTTTCATCAGCTCTACTCCTTCTAGAGGCTGAGCAGCTCGAATGAGCACAGCCCCAGCCTCGCCTGGTCTATGAGCCACCACGTTTAAGAGCCATCGGCCGTGAACCCCGTAGATCAACGCCACTCCGGGTTCTCCGAACATAACCTTTCTCAAATCTCCGCCTTTCCTAGCTCTCGAGGCAGGATCGCCTGGTCCATAATACGCCTCGGTCTCAACAATCATACATGAGAGACGTTTAGTGGGAATTTGTCTAACTAAGATCTTCCCTAAGAGATCTACAGCAACCTCGGCCGGATCCCTTTCATAGAACCTTCTCGAGAGCACGCGGCCCAAAAAGTAACCCCCGTGCGAGCTGAACTTTTTCTTAACATCGGATGATATTAAGGACTCTTAACTCTCTGAGCTGAGTAAATTGTCTGCGATCATACTTCAGATCTGCTGAACATGTATGCTCCGAAAAACGTCGTGAGAATACATAAGGTTGTAGCTACTGCGAGATCCATCATTATTGGTATCGAGGAAATGCCCACTAGAAGCCCCCGAAGCCCGTCAACCATGTATGTCAGCGGATTTACATAGATCACGTATCTGAGCCATTCACTTACACTTTCGATGGGGAAGAATGCGGTGGAGAGGAAGACCGCCGGCATTAGAACTAGATTCATCAGTAGGGGAAATGCATGCGGATCTTGAAGCCTTACGGCTATCGCCAGCCCGAGACCTACTGCGAAGAACGCTATGAGTATCATGAAGATTATGGCTGGTACTAGGCTGGCTGCCGATATCCTTACCCCGAGAACCACGCTTGCGACCAATATTATTAAACCTTGGATGAGCGCGACCGTTGACCCTCCTAAGGTTCTTCCCACCACTATCGAGACCCTGCTTACCGGCGCGACCAGAACCTCTTTCAGGAACCCGAACTGCCTATCCCAGATGACCGAGATCCCGGCGAACATCGAGGAGAAGATAACCGACATCGCAATCATCCCAGGTGCTAGGAAATTCAAGTATCCAAAGCCGCCTGATATTCCTGGAAGGCTTATCGACCTAAGACCTAGGCCAAGAAAAGCGAGAAAGAAGAACGGCTGAATTATATTGGCTACTAGCCTACTTCTGGCCCTGATGAAGAGCTTGAGCTGCCTCAGCCACATCACGTAGATCGCCTGGAAGTTCGGAGAATTCACCTCCGCCACCTCCTCCTAGCCCTAATATTCCTCAGCTTCTCGACAACGCTCGCCTCCTCCTCCCTTATCTTCCTTCCCGTGAAGTGAAGATAAACATCTTCAAGCGTCGGCTTCCTAAGGGTAACTGAGTCTATACTTATTCCAAGTCTTTCCGCCGTCATTATTATTTCAGGTACTCTCCTTTCAGCCAACTCGACATAGATGTTCAACTCGTCTCCACGTATCTTGATCTCCTTCACCCAGCCGAGGTTCTTAAGCCCCTTTGCTAAGAGCTGAGGGTCAGAGCAATCGACGATCACTATGTCTCCTCCTATCATGTCCTTCAAGTTTTTTGGCTCGTCAACGGCGAGGATTCTCCCACGGTCTATTATCGCGACCCTGTGGGAGAGGTAATCCGCTTCCTCCATATAATGAGTAGTGAGGAAGATCGTGACCCCTTCGCTCCTGTTCAGTTTCAATATGTATTCCCAGATCGCTCTCCTCGTCTGAACATCTAAACCTAGGGTGGGCTCATCAAGGAAGAGCACCTTCGGCCTATGGACGAACCCCCGAGCTATCTCAAGCCTTCTCTTCATCCCGCCTGAATAGTTCTCAACAAGCTCATCAGCCCGGTCGCTCAACCCCACCAGCTTTAAAACCTCCTCAATTCTCTCCTCCTTCTCCCTCCCCCTCAATCCATACAGCCTAGCGTGGAAGTCCAAGTTCTCCCAGCCCGTCAACCTGTCATCAAGAGCTGGCTCTTGGAAAACCACCCCTATCACTTTTCTGACCAAGCTGGGCTGCTTAACAACATCATAACCGCAGACCTCGGCCTTCCCCTCGCTCGGCTTCAGGAGAGTCGTCAGCATCTTTATCGTCGTAGTCTTTCCAGCTCCGTTGGGTCCTAAGAAGCCGAAGATCTCGTTCTCATTTACATCTAAGTTTATATGATCCACAGCCAGGAGACCGTTGAAATATCTCGTAAGATTTCTCGCGTTTATTATCCCCATTCTGACCGAGCTAAGACCAAGGACGATAAGAAGATTTTGTAACTATGAGAGTATCTTTTCCAGAGAATCGATACTAAAGCTTTAGAAGAAGTAAGCGTAAACCGCTAGCCATCAAGCCTCCAAGTAATATTAGGGAGCTAACAATTCAGCCAACGGCGGAGATCTAAAAATAGTAAACACCAATCTCCGGCTTTCATAGAATCCACGCCATAATTCAGTTTGCTTGTTCCGTGGTTAGGGTAGGTTAAAGCTACTCGTGAGAAACCATGATTTAAAGCATGGTTTGTCAAAATCTTGCCGTGAAGAAAATAGAAGAGTTAAGGATTAGGCTGGCGAAGATCCACATATCTCTCAAGTCTGATATAACAAAAGTTGATGATATTTTGAGGGAGGTTCTGGATGTGGGAAGATTAGTCGGCCTTACTCCTGAGAAGAGAGCTGAAGGCTACGCGCTGACAGTCTCCCATCAAGCCGCGGTCGTGGGCTTGCCACATCTTAGGATAGCCAAAGCGCGAGACTTAGTAACCGTTTGGATAAGAGCACCGTATGCGTTAGATGAAAGCAGGTGTGAAGCTGTCGGCATAGATGCGGAAGAACTTTACCAGAAGCTGTTAGCTGGAGCTAGAAAGATTGGCGAGATCTTCAGGAAGCATTCCGGAGAAAGCGAGTTCCTCCAAATTTCCTTACCCTAAAGGAGGAAGTCGCACGGAGTGATGCATTGATTAATGCTAACGTTCATTGATGGTTAATGTGATAGTGAGAGATTCGGCGCTAACTTACTTTAGATAATTATCTATCTAAGATCTACGTCTTAATTCCATTCATTCCCGCTGGCGTTCGGTTCGGGAAGAATTAGCATCCATTAACGTGTTTACCGGGAAAATGTCAAATTGAACTTATAGAGTCGCTTCATAAACCCGATTCTAGCGAATCAGCAAGTAAGGATAACGGTTATTATCCGACTTAAGCTAACGCATTACTCAACCTTTCCAAACTCACCTTACATCATATTTTCCAAGATTCCTTGCGATAATAATGTTCTATATTTCAGGTAAGTTTAATCAGATCAAGGCGATAAATTTGCCTAAATTTTGTTCATATAAGAATTCGCCGAAGCGGTAAGAATCTAAGGGCCTAATAACTAACATATCGAGCCCAAAATGCAAAACAGGTTTGAAAATTTAATATTGAGCTTGATAAATCCATAATCTTGAGATCGGGGGCGTGGCCCAGCAAGCCGCGTGCGCGGGCTGACGGTTACGGCGCCGGGCTCCAGATCTTGTGTGCTGGTCAGAAGAGACCCGGAGACCCCCGGTTCGAATCCGGGCGCCCCCACCAAACTTCTCTCTACGAGCTTTTGCTTGCGCGAAAATAATATGAAACTTTCAAGCGTAGCGATTTTTGATGCCTTGCTTGTCGTAATAGTTGTAGTTCTGGTTATGACTAAGGGGAGATCTGGATTATTGTTAGAGCCTCCGTGGAAGTAGCCAATGATTTTTCTTAACAGCAGTTTCGTTGCCATTTTGCTTGTTTCAGCCATTCCATACTTCTTGCTTGTCAGCGCATCGAT
>CAZILE010000094.1:0-4030 GCA_964540045.1 uncultured Nitrososphaeria archaeon
GAATGTCTGAGTTTATCTTCGTTGAGGGGCCTGAGCTGATGGATCGATCCGCGGTCATGAGATTGCTTGAAGAATCCGATTATGTTGTCCTTAAGACCGCTCCGCTGGTTAGTAGGCTTTACTACGCCGCCAGAGATAACATGTCTTTCTTGAATTACGACCGCGATCTGGCGACGCTACTTAATGAGCTTCCGGAAGAGAATAGGGATAGGCTCCTATTCAGCGCTTATACCTTCAGCTTCGTCGAAGGCTGGTTCAACCCCGCAATAGAGCTCCAATATGAGGTGAACAGGTATAATGGCATAGGGCTGAGAGCCGGCTACGCGATCTACTACGCTGATAGATATGTCCCTTACAAGATCTCGATAAAACATATTAGCGGATGAGCATGTTTTGAATCCGGATTTGGAGGAAGATCTTTGGATAAGGGCGATGGAACTCGAACGGGAAGGAAGGCTTGAAGAAGCCCTAAAGCTATATCTCGAAATCTGCGAGCGGGAGGAGGATCTCGTACTCTCGGCGATCAGCCTGCTGTCAGCCGCCAAGTGCGCCGTGAAGCTTGGAAGGACGGAGGAGGCCATGAAGCTTTTCGGAGATGCCGGTAAGAAGTATGAAAGCTTCGCGAGGTCATCGGAGAAAACCTCACCAAATATCGCCAAGTGGGCTTATGGGATGGCGTCCAGATGCTATCAGCTGGCGGGCGACATAAACTCCTTCCTCAGCTTGCTGAGAAAATCAGGCATACCGGATGAAAAATAACCTCACTCTTCGGGGATGCGCCTCCACTTAGCCACCTGCGGATATATCTTACCATCCCTTGAAACCCTTCCGGATCCTAGGTATAGGTCTCCACACCTCGCAATAACGTACCTGCCTTCAAAGCTCTCTAGACAAGATGCCGGCGCCGCCTTCATCCACTCATGCGCCTCCTCATCGCTTAGCTCGATCACGTTCCTCGTAATCCTCCCATCCAATAGCTGACTCCCCTCTATCGAGAGAATTACATCGCTCTTTACCACTTTCGCGACATAAAGTCCCAGCTGCTGAACCCTCCTGAGCTTGCTCGCGACTTCAAAGGCCTCTCGGGTCACCGCTCTGATCCTACCTTGACCGGCCTTAATCAGCACCAAGCCTTCGAAAGCTCCCTCCACACCGTATTGCGCTCTAATCCTCTCCAAGAGATATCTTCTCTCAACCGGGGTCAGCAGCCTCATCAACCCACCTCCTCCTTGACTATCTTCGCGATATAGAATCCTTCAGCCCAATTATCATAAGGCATTATCCTCAGAGTCTTCGAGATCTCATCGTTTAGTCTCAGTCCCTTGTAATCGGTTAGCCCACGCCTCCCCCTCAGACCGCTCAGCCTTACATCAGCTATCCTAGCATCCTCTCTCCTCTCGAGGAGCCAGCTCACGACAAGCTCATTCTCCTCAACTGTTAGAGTGCACGTCGAGTATACTAGAACGCCGCCAGGCTTAAGGCAGTCGAAGCCCGCTAAGATGAGCTGCTTCTGAAGCTTGGCCAGCCTCTCGGCAAGTTTCATGGACCAAGACCTCGCTATCCCCCAATCCTTGCTAACTATCCCGAGTGAGCTGCATGGAGCATCGACCAAGACCTTATCAAAGAAGTTTCTAGCGAACCTAGGATACTTCCTCCCATCGGCCAGGGTGATGACGCAGTTTAAGACCCCGAACCTCTGGAGGTTCGATGAAAGCGCCTTAACCCTCTCATAGCTCAGATCATTCGCGACCAAGACTCCCTCCCCACCTAGAAGCTGAGCGATCTGAGTGCTCTTGCTACCGGGAGCCGCGCAGAGATCCAAGACATGCTCACCCGGCTTGGGGTCTAAAGCCTCCACAGGGGCCATCGAGACCGGGCCCTGTAAGTAGATGAGGCCCAGCATGTGCTCTATGGTCTTTCCGAGATCTCGTCCTTCCTCAGAGATGTAGCCATGCCTCGCCCACGGAATCCTCCTAATACTAAATCCACTTGCTTCAATCCTCTTGAGAACAAGCCCCTCCGATGCCTTGAGAGTATTAACCCTAAAGCCTTCCGGAAGCGGTCGATCATATGCTTCGAGGAGCAGATCTAGGTCTAGGTCCGTCAGCCCGCTAAGATATTTTCTAAGATCATCACTCATGAGTATCCTACTCATTCTCTAGCCTAATTCATGTCTCATGAGGGTAGTTTGAAAACCTACCTCGCGTCTTGGAAATTTTTATAACCCCTATCTCCCCGCCTTAATGCATGGTCAACTATTGGATCTTCATAGTCAAGGATCACGTCCACATGGGGAGGGTGATTCCCGCGAGAGAAGTTTTAGCAGACAGGGTTAGAAACAAGTTTTGGTCCCTGAGCGCCAGAGCCCGAAACCTGAAAAAGCTCGAGAAGGGCGATAAAGTCCTCTTCTACATCACCGAATCCCGGGAAAGGGGATTCATGGGAAGGGGAATCCTAGCAGGTTTACCTCATCCTATAACCGAGGAGCAGAGATTTCATGTGATCGGAGAACCTTCAATAGGGTTCGATTACGCTGTTGACTTTGAAGAGGCGGAAATCTGGGATCAGGTCATCACGCTAAACCAAGTCAAAGATAAGATGCCGCTGCTAAGAAGAATGAGAAATCCATCGAGGGCTTTTCGAGGAGCAATAAGGAGAATAACTGAAGAAGATTATGAGGCTGTGGTTCAAGCCTACAAGGGGTCTGGAAAAGGTCTCGCAGAACCTCCTTGAAGCCTGATAGCCGAGTTACGGGAGGGAGGGATGTTTTCAAGCTCGAGATATGAGGAGAAGTTCATCGTTCGGAAGAAGGTTAAGGGCAGGTTCAGGATAGCCTTAATCTACCCGAGCTCCTATAAGGTCGCGATATCCAATCTAGGCTTCAGAATACTCTATCACCTCTTAAACCTCGATGACCGAATATACTGCGAGCGATTCACAGCCGACAGCGAGAGAAGCTTGGAAACCGGATCACATCTAAAGGACTTCGATCTCCTCATGTTCTGCTACCACTATGAGCCAGATCTCCTCATGATCGCGAAGCTTCTAGCAAAGTTCAATCTCTTCGAGAAACTCAAGATCATCGGAGGACCATGCACATGCAACCCATTCCCTCTCAAAGGGATAGCTGACTACGTGTATATCGGAGAGGCTGAGAGCAATCTACTCGAGCTGGTTGATGGAATTATGGAGGGGAGGGAGGTTGAGGAGCTTGCCGAGATCAACGGCGTCTTCGCGCCCTCGTTCTCCGAAGAGGCCAAGAGAACTTATCCTCCAAAGCTTAACACTATCCTACCAGCACTTCAGGTCTCAAGTAGCTTAAGCGTCTTCGGCGACGCGCTTCTCGTGGACGTTAGCCGGGGATGTAGGTGGAGCTGCTTATTCTGCTTGGGGAGGAGAATTTACGCACCATATCGGGAGAGGGATCTCGGCCAGCTCATGGAGGTGATAGAGGAGGGGATGACGAAGGGAGGTTACAGATCTCTAGCCTTAATCGCAAGTGACCTCAGCAATTACAGCAAGCTCGAAGAACTACTAGAATTCATAGAAAGGCTCATGGAAGCTCGGAGGTTCAAGCTGATAGCGCCGTCCTTAAGAGCAGACATGATCGGCGAAAGGCTCTTAGAGGTTCTCGCGAAGAGCGGGGAGAAGACAATTACTCTCGCCCCGGAGAGCGGAGAAGAACTGAGATACAGAATCGGGAAGGGATTCTCAGATGATAGACTGCTCGAAGTCTGTAAACTATTGAGAAGGCATGGAATATCTCGAGTAAAGCTGTACTTCATGTTCGGGCTTCCGGGAGAAACTCTCGAGGATCTAAAGAAGATCCCGAAGATCGTTAAGAAAATCTCAAAAACCGGGCTAAAGGTGAAGGTGAGCGCGAACCCCTTCGTCCCAAAGCCCCACACCCCCCTGGAAAGCGAGGAGCTGGCAGACCTCAAGAAGCTTAGACAAAAGCTCAAACTGCTCAAGAGGGAGCTAGGGGGAACCCTAACCACGGATGGAATAAGACAAGCATACCTCCAGGCCG
>CAZILE010000095.1:0-4016 GCA_964540045.1 uncultured Nitrososphaeria archaeon
ATCAGGATGTTATAAATCCAGCTACTGAGGAGGTCTTTGCTCAAGTTCCATCTGCACTAAGGAGGAGGTGGATGAAGCTGTTCGAGCGGCGCATAGGGCATTTAAGAATTGGTCTGAGACATCGCTTGAGGCACTCTTGGGGGCGCTTCTAACATTCCTTTGATGATAAGAGCTCAGCCGTCCTTATTCTATTCTACTGAGGTCTAATCTTCTTCTAAGAAGCTTGCCTTATGGACTGGAAAGTATTATTAAGTTGATCTGAGATTTTAGCTCCACATGAAGACGGCGCTTGAGCAGCTCTTCTACAGCCTCTCGGGAGGAGACCTGCTCCTCTTAGCCACTCTGGGCGGGTTATTCACATCGATTCTAAACATGCTAGGAGCTCTTCCAGTTCTCATTTTACGAGAGGGCGATAGTAAGATATCGGATCTGGGATTGGGGTTTGCGGCGGGTGTGATGCTTGCGGCGAGCTTCACAAGCCTAATAATCCCGGGAATAGAGCGCGGAGGGATACTGCCAGTCTTTATCGGAATAATCTTAGGAGCCGTGCTTGTCTCAGCGTTAGATAAGTTGATCCCACACATGCACGCTATAATCGGCGTTGAGGGACCTTCGCTAAGACTTCGAGCGATCTGGTTGTTCATCTTCGCGATAACGATACACAATATGCCGGAAGGTCTTGCGGTCGGAGTGGGCTTGGGCTCAGGAGACATAGCAGCAGGTCTCGCACTGATGATCGCGATAGCCCTACAAAACATTCCTGAAGGTTTATCGGTTGGCTTATCGTTAATTGCCACAGGAAGCTACAGCAGGAAAAGGGCTTATCTGGCATCCAGCTTATCGGGGCTGGTTGAGCTTCCGCTGGCGACGATCGGCGCGGTTGCCGTAATATCCATTCATCAGATAATCCCCTACGCTATGGGCTTCGCCGCCGGAGCAATGCTCTTCGTCGTAAGCGATGAGATAATCCCGGAGGTCCATAGGCTTGGGAAAGAGAAGCCCGTGACCTACAGCCTCATGGGAGGTCTTCTATTAATGCTGTTCCTAGATGCAGCCTTTAAAGCTTGAGAAGAAGTCCGCCTGCAATGTGAATGAGAGAGGCATGGTCTCTAAAGTCCTAGTTCGCCGCTTATCTCCTTAAGCGCATTAAGCGAGATTTCAAGGAACTTTCTAAGCGGTATCCCGATCTGCTCGCAGAACATTATCCTATCTCTGCTTACATTTCTAGCAAAGTCTTTCTGCTTGAACTTCTTCTCTAAGGTCTCCACCTTAACTTCCTTCAGCTTCTTGTTCGGCATGACGAGGGCCGATGCTATCACCAAACCTGAAACCGCATCGGCGGCGATCAAAGCTTTCTCCAGATCGCTTTCGGGGTTGATTCCAGTGTTCTCGAAATTATGCGCCTTGATGGCGTGAATTACTTCTTCGGAGACTCGCTTTCCTAAGATGCTTTCAGCCTCAAGACCGTGTCTTTTCGGATCTCTCTTTGTCCTCTCATAATCTATGTCGTGGAATAGCCCCACTAGCTCCCAAAGGTCTTCATCCTTTCTGAGATATTTTGCGAGCGCCCTCATTATGGCTGAGACGGCTATCATGTGCAAGACTATTTTTTCGTTAGAAACGTTTTCTCTGACGAGCTTAAGTGCTTCCTCCCTATCCATAATTTAAATCACCCCCAACTTTGTGCTTAATTTTTTAGGAATATTCTTCGACGGCCTCTCGAATTCTCTTACAGGCCTCTCTTAAAGGTTCCTCATCTAGAACGGCTGAAATCCTTAGATGGTTATCATAATCTTCTCCGAAGCATGCTCCTGGAGCCACCGCAACTCCTTTCTTCTCGAGAAGCATCCAAGCGAACTTCCAAGAGTCAAATCCCTCAACCTTCATTCTCGGGAATATGTACATAGCTCCCTCAGGAGGCTTAACTTCGATGAGCCTCGACTTGGATAGCTCTTCATAGAGTATCCTCAGCCTCCTTCCGACGAGCTCGACATTCCTCCTAGCCGACTCCTCATCATTCAAGGCCGCCAATGCCGCTCTCTGAACAAACTCAGGTATACATGTTATCGCCGTATTCTGAGCTCTAGCAATCTTCATCACCGTCTCGGGATCGGAGACCACGTATCCGACCCTGAATCCCGTCATACCCCAGGTCTTTGAGAAGGAGTTAAGCATGATCGCCCTCTCGGCCCCGAGCTCGAGGATGCTCGTAAATCCATCCTTATAGGAGAAGTCCATGTAAACTTCATCGCTTAGAATCCATGCTCCAGCATCCTCCGCGATCTCGATCACCGCCTTAAGGCTGCTTCTATCCATTATCCTTCCGGTTGGGTTATTCGGGTAATTTAAGATAATGAGCTTTGTTAGCCTGCTAACCCTTTCCTGAAGCATATCAACCGGGTTCCAGTCATCTTCAAACTTCGTCCTTATTATTGAGACCTTTCTACCAAGCCATCTAACCTGATGAGCATAGAGAGGCCAAGCAGGTTCGATCACCACCACCTCATCTCCAGGCCTCGTAACCGCCTCGATCGAGCCATAGACGGCAAAAGTTCCGCCAGCAGTTATGACTATGTTCTCAAGCTTTAAGCCAAGCTTAAACCTGTCAGAAAGTTTCAAGGCTATAGCTTCTCTAAGCCCCTTGATTCCGGTAGCTGGCCCATACTTACTATACCCGCTCCTAAGCGCTTCACACGCAGCCTCGACGGCGCTTGAAGGTGCTGAGAAGTCAGGTTCTCCGAGTTCGAGCCTGAACACCTGCTTACCCATCTGCTGAAGCTCTCGCGCCCTCGAAGCAAATTCTCTCAGCTTAAGCCCGCTTGGAGCAACCTTGCCGCCTTTAAGCCTATCTCTCTCCTCCAGCATCAGGCCGAGAAGCCTTCTAACGAAGTCATCGCTTAAGCCGAGCCTCTCAGCCTCTGCTGTCAATTCATTAATAAAGCCTGGATCCGGTAGATTCGACTTAACGCACTCCGCACATAGTCTCACCAATTCCTGAACCCGTCTCACCCCAAATTCACCTTTAACAGATAAATTCACACATGAATTAAGGCTTTTAACTGCTCGCGCTGATCATGTTCTATGTCTGCTGAGGAGCCTAAGGCTGGGCAAGGCTTCTATCACATTAGGATCAAGCCCGGAGATGTAGCGAGATATGTCCTCCTCCCCGGAGATCCTGATAGAGTTCCTTTGATCGCGGAGCTGTGGGACGAATGTTGGGAGCTCGCGAGCCATCGGGAGTTCAGAGTTTGGAGCGGGAAGGTGAATGGCAGACCCATCTCAGCCTGCTCGACGGGGATAGGCGCATCCTCAGCGTCGATAGTCATTGAAGAACTAGCTAGAGCAGGTTCGGATACATTCATAAGGGTTGGAAGCACCGGAGCGATTCAGCCCGAAATACGCTTAGGAGATTTAATAATCTCGGCTGCAGCCGTGAGGCTTGAGGGCGCGAGCAAGGATTATGCTCCACCCGAGTATCCAGCATGTGCGAGCTACGAGGTTCTCCTCGCCCTGATAGAGGCAGCTGAGTCGTTAAAGGTCAAGTATCACGTGGGAATAACGGCCACGACCGATAGCTTCTATCTAGGTCAAGGGAGAAAGGGTTATCGAGACTATGAGTGGACTGGATCCAAGAGCTTGGTTAACGACCTTAGAGCCATGCGTGTCCTGAACTTCGAAATGGAGACAGCCGCGATCTACACCCTTGCATCACTCTATGGTCTCAGGGCTGGAGCCGTTTGCGCCGTCTTCGCCAACAGGATTAGAGATGAATTCGAGGTTATCGGAGAGAGGGAGGCCGCGAAGGTCGCCGTGGAGGCGGTCAAGATACTCCAAGAATGGGATGAATTAAAGGTGAAGCAGGGGAAGCCGCTGATCTATCCCAGTCTTTTGAGAAGGTGGATTTCCTCTCGTAGATGAGGGAGTTTCATCCAATATCTCGCATGAGGACTAATTCGGAAGCCCTCACTAGTCTAGATGCCATGGCCTAGGTGGAGGCTCGGCTAAACTCTTAAGCT
>CAZILE010000096.1:0-3901 GCA_964540045.1 uncultured Nitrososphaeria archaeon
CTGAGATCCAGACGGCCACCAGGGTTATGATCGCCATTATCATAGCGTGCTTGAAGCCCGCGGCGATAGTTCCCTCAGATATCTTTCCGGCGACTAGGCCGCTGACGATCGCTATTATGACGACCGGCGGCAGAAACATGTGAACGAACTCGGGTACTGATAGGTAGATTCTAGCTATCTTCAGGAGTCCTCGCATGAATACCACTAGAATGACTATGACTACGACGAGCATCACGGCCGTTAGATATGGTACGAGCATGAGGGGCTTGAGTGTTGCCCGCTTCTCCCGCTCCATCTCCTCAAGATCCTCCATGAAAGTGGCCAAAGTGTCTAGGGTCTCCGGAGCACCTCCGCCGACGTCTATCGAGTCTATCAGGATAAACATACCTGCCCTAGCGAGCCACCCGTGAACCCTCTCCGCGAAGTCGTTATAGATCCTCCTAAGCGAGACCCCCCAGCCTATCTGCCTACTCATGAGCTTGAGATGCTTGGTGAAGCCGCCGTAATCCCTGTCAGAAAGTGTTCTCATACATTTTTCAGGGCTCATTCCGGTCTTCCTAGTCTCCGTCATATCTCTGAGAAACCTGGTCAGCCCCCTGAGAACCGACATGTTTTCTTTTCCATATTTCTCCCACGCGGCGGCGCCCGGAGCGAAGAGAACGAGGAAGCCGAGGCACATTACTATCGTCGTCTCATATCCTTGGCCTAAGCCCATGAGCTCTCTAAGCTTGATAATTAGATCTGAGGTGAAGTTAAAGGGTGGAATATATCTTAGAGGTTCGATGTAAAACGGCATCACGAAGAGCAACATGAACGCTATTCCGGCTGGAAGACCTGCTAGAAACGCTTTGAATGGCCTCTTATCCGTGAAAGGATACTTGGGCTGAGAGATATCCGCTAGGTAGATGAACATGCTGGCCATCAGCGGCATGATCAGATAGGAGAAGATGACGAACTGCTCGGCCGGGAAGGTGAAGTACTCGGATGGAAGCGCTCTTGAAACGATGTAGATTATGTAGAGTACTAGGGAGAGCATCATCACCGCGGCAGCATAAGCCTCCATGAGCATCCCAAGCCTCTCTCCAACTATCCTCATGTTCGCGGTCCTGCCTTGGAAGATCACCTCAGTCTTCCTGATCAGAAAGTGGACAACATCTCCACCGCTCCTAAGCGTCGAGACGTATCCCAGCAATAGATCCCTATACTCTTTCGAAGGAATGCTCTTCGCCATCTCCTCAATCGCTGAAATCGGGTCCTCTCCTGTGGCCTCAACCTTGAGATCGGCGACCCTCGCGATCTTGGCCAAATTGGGCATGAGCTCGCTCTTCGACAATCTCTTCAAGCTAGTATAGGGTGGAACGCCCCCTGTGGCCATAACCGCGAGATAGGTGGCAGCGTAGGGAACTTCGCTTTCAAAGACCGACGAGATTGAAGAGGCTTGAGAATACGGGTAAAGGACGCCGATCATCAGGGTTATGGCCGGCCCTATCAACAGGAGAAAAGCGAGAAGGCTTCCTGTAAACAGGTAAAGGATGAACGTAAGGGGCGCGCAAATCAAGGTTACGAGAAGAGTTATACCGGCAACGGTAGCTGCGTAAGCTTCAGGATGAATTCTAATGACGGCGGCCTCGAGTTTAGATGCTATGCCTGGGAAGATCTTCAGGAGAAGCGATCCAAGCCCTCCGAAGTTAGCGTAAAAGAAGCCTACGAGCCCATCCCTGAATCCCATTGCATCTCACCCAAGTTACTCGGAGAGATATGCCTCCATCAAGAGGTCGATGAACCCGAGGTTGGGATTCGGCTTTGTCAGAGATACAATATAGTATCCCTTATATTGTCTAACTAGGATCTGCCTCTTGTCTTCAAGCTGTATGTTCACCCGCTTATAGCCCTGAGCGTTCATAAGCTCTATGACGGCCGTTATCGCTCCGCAGATCGCCGCCGTCGCCGCGGCAATATACTCCGGGTTAAATAGCTCGTTATCGCTTTCATGAGCTATCGGCATTCCATCCTCCGAAACCACCTCTATAGCCTCTATCCATCCACGGCTGTTCATCTTGATCGCCTTTATCAAGCCGGCCAGCAGTCTCTCCTCAGCTTTCGCCATCATCCAAATCTCCCCAAGCTCTCCGAGAGATAGACCCTCAAAAGATCTCGAATCTCATCTGCTCCGAGTTCTAAGCTTGCTCCACTAACAGCAAGAGCGAAGACCTCCGCATCTCCGACTTTTCCGACAGCGAACAGCATGACTCTTTGGCCATTCTCGGAGATCATCGAGCTAAATTCCGGATTAAATTTCCGCATTAGAGAAATAAAGTCCGCGACCGAGGCCGCGACCCTATCATCATCGCTAACGTTATAGGAATCAATCGGTATACCCGATTGATTAAACAATAGAACGGACTTGATACCGATCATGGAGGCCAACTCTTCGAGAGAGGCGAAACCAACCCCCTCCTCAGGCTTAACAGGCTTAATCTCTAGGCTTTCCACCCTCCCCCTCGCAGGAGTAGGCTCTCCAACCCTCTTTTCAACCACCCTCTTCTCAGGTGTAGGAGCTCTGGAAGGAGTTGGAGGCTTAACTACACTGGGAGGTACGGCTTGCGGAGGAGGGCTAATACTTTTCCGGACCGCTGATCTAACGAGTATTAAAGAAAGGATGGATAATGCAACTGAGATGATAGCTAAGGTAATTAAGATAAGTACGATACTCGTTAAATCGCCGGTAAATGACACGCCATAATTAGCCATGCCCGCCTATAAATGGCTCGCCCTCGCCATTTATAATTCTTCCGTCCACCTCCCTAGCGGCACCGAAGTATATATTCCGGCGCTAGGAAATTTAATTAATGGAGAGAGCTTTGGGGAAGAAGGTCGAGGAGATTCCGAACCCTTGGAAGGGGATAGAGGTAAGACCTGTTCCTGAGGACTATGAGATCCTAACACGTTACGCTATCAGAGAAGGGCTAGCAGAGGTAATAATAGCTACGCCTCCGGGTCGAACGATAGAGCCCACGTACTTCGCGATAGAGGCTCCTCTATCTCCCGAGGAAGCCATAGCATTAGAGAAATTGAAAAATATTCTATCTAAGGAGCTTGAGCCTCCAAAGCCCGGCGAGGAAGAAGATGCGAAGAGAATTCTACTTCAAACAGCTGACAAGCTTCTCCGAAAGTACGGTAAGGCTCTCGGAAGGTTTGATGAGGAGTCAAAGGAGAAGCTATTCTACTATCTCGAGAGGGATATGACCGGCTTCGGCCCCCTTAACATAGTAATGGAGGATTATAGAATAGAGGATGTCTCATGCGATGGAGTGAACGTGCCGGTCTACGTCTGGCACAGAGATTATGAAAGCATTCCAACAAACATAGTTTTCACAGACCGTGATGTTCTCGATGACTTCATAATCCAGTTGGCCCACAAGTCCGAGAAGCATATCTCCTCAGCGTTCCCGATACTCGACGCCATGATATACGGGAAGCATAGGCTTGCGGCAACTTTCAGAGAGGAAATCTCCCCCAAGGGAAGCACCTTTACGATAAGGAAGTTCAGGGAGAAGCCCTTCAGTATAACCGAGCTCATAGAGAGCAAGCTATTGAGCCCGGAGATGGCGGCCTACTTTTGGGTGCTAATAGAGCATAAGGCGAACATTCTTGTCGCTGGGGCGACGGGAAGCGGGAAGACGACTATTCTGAACGCTCTTTCATGTTTCATAAAGCCTAGGATGAAGATAGTAACCTGCGAGGAGACTGCGGAGCTGAACATGCCGACTGAGAACTGGGTAAGGTTTGTAACAAGGGAGAGCTATGGGCTTGGGACTCAGAAGACCGGGGAGATAACGCTTTACGATCTGGTTAGGACGAGCTTGAGATATAGGCCGGACTACCTCATAGTCGGAGAGGT
>CAZILE010000097.1:0-3834 GCA_964540045.1 uncultured Nitrososphaeria archaeon
CAAGTTGATCTATGATACACGACGGGCAGGCTGACCAATAAATTTTTACATCACTTAAAAGATGATAAAAATTTGGATGTAAAAGATCTCATAAGACATATTAAAAATCCCAGCTTTTGGCAAAGAACGCTCATAAGGTCGATCTCATACAAAATTTTAGAAACATTACTCTCACATATAATAGACAGAATAATATTCTACCTTAAAATTCGGAAGGAGGAACCGAGCTACTATAGAAAATATCGAGCCTAATCTGGCTAATTTGCTCAAATTCAGGGGAGTAAATTTTATTTCTAGAAAAGCTGAAGATTTAGAGTCATGAACAGGTTTGACTTAGCTATTAGAGAAGGTATAGTCCTAACTATGGATGAAGAAATGCGGATCTTCAGCCCAGGCAACATCGGAATAAGCGACGGCGAGATTCGCTACCTCGGTAAAGAAGAGATCCGCGGAGAGGAGGAGATAGATGCTAAAGGCTGTATCGTGATTCCTGGGCTGGTCAACTGTCATACTCACTCGCCCATGACACTCTTCAGGAACGCGGTTGAAGATCAACCGTTAGAGAAATGGTTGAAGGAGTATGTTTGGCCTATTGAGGCTAAGCTGAAGCCCGAGCATGTCCGGATCGGCGCGAAGCTCGCAGCAGCTGAGATGGCTCTCCATGGAATAACATGCTTTAACGACATGTACTTCTTCATGGAAGAGGTTGCGAAAGCAGCTGTCGAGGTTGGGATAAGGGGTGTGCTCTCGGAGGGGCTAGTCGAGCTATTCGGCCCAAAATCCTCTGAAGAAGTCTTAAGGAAAGGCGTTGAATTCGCGGAAAAATATCATGGATGGAAGGGGCTTATCTGGACGGCTTTAGGCCCTCACGCCGAGTACTCATGTAGCTTAGAGTTTCTAAGTAGGCTGAGGGAAGAGGCGGATCGGCTTGGAGTCGGAATTCATATCCACTTAGCCGAGGCGAAGCCCCCGGTTGATGAATTTATCAAGAAGCACGGCAAAACACCCGTTCAAGCCTTAGACGAAATAGAGTTTCTAAAGAATGATGTGATCATAGCCCATGCAATTTATCTCAACGACAAAGACTTGAGGATCCTGAAGGAAAGGAATGTGGCAGTCGCCTATAACCCTGTCTCCAATATGAAGCTCGCCTCGGGAGCTGCGAGGATCGATGAGATGTTAAAGCTCGGGATTAGGGTTGGCCTAGGAACCGATGGACCTGGGAGCAATAACGCTTTGGACATGATTCAAGATATGAAAATAGCGTCTCTACTTCAGAAGCTCAGATACATGGATCCCCAGAGCCTTCCTGCTAGGAGTGCCGTTAGAATGGCTACTAGAGGAGGAGCTGAGGCCCTGAACCTCGATAACCTCATAGGGAGCATCGAGACCGGTAAGAGGGCAGATCTCGTCGTAATAGATACGAGAAAGATTAGATATCAGCCCATTAGAAATCCCTATACAGCCTTAACCTACTGCGGATCCGGGTCGGATGTAAAAGATGTGATAGTCGATGGAAAGAGGATAGTGGAGGATGGAGAGCTTCGGACAATCAATCTCGAAGAAACCTTAAGGGAATTCGAGAAAGTCGTTTCAGACCTCTTCCAATAACCCTAGAGCCACACGGCATCGTAATAGTGGGCGAGCCACCGAAAAGACTAGTACATATCGGACCTCTCCCAGGGTATTTTCAGAGAATTACGACTTCAGGCTTAAACTTAGAATATTTTTAAAGGTGTGTGCCTCACTTGCCTGCGGGCTCAAACTGGCAGAACCTGAAGAAGTTAAGCTCTCTATCAAGGAGGGTTTGTCGAAGGTCCTAAGAGAGTTACTCGGACGTACTGGTGAAGAAGCTCTTAAGTTCCATCTCAAACGAATACTTAAGCAGGATGTCTACGAGACATTTTATGATGATCCATTCAAATTTTATGATTCATTGAAACGCTTCCTGAGCTCCGGTGCTGAACCGCTAATGCGACTAATAATTCAGAAGCTGATTGAAAGGGGATTTATTGGAGGATTGACGCCTCAATTTTTCCTAGAGCTCTTAAATAATCCTGACGAACGATCCAAACGAATGATAAAATCCTCGTTCAAAATCCCTAAGGGAGGTTAACACTTGCCTGGTCGCAGCCTGTTCACCCGAACCTTTGTGCCCGGTCTCGATGAAGTTATCCCAGGTTTCCCGGAAGGCGGACTTGTCATCATCGCCGGAGAGCCAGGAACCGGTAAGACGATTTTCGGTGCTAGTTTCATATACTATGGGGCTCAAGAAAACAACGAACCGGGAATATATGCCTCCATGTTCGAGAGTGAAAACAAATTCCTCCAGTACATGAGTAGATTGGGGATGGATTTTAGAAAACTGATTGATGAGGGCTTAGTGAGATATCTCTCGCTACCTACTTTACTTGAAACCGGCATCGCAGCCATAACAAATGAGATCATAGAAGCTGCCGAGTTGATTCATGCTAAGCGGCTTGTTATAGATTCCTTTACAGCTCTCAAGCAGGTATTCGAAAAACCCGTGGAGGCAAGAGTCTTCTTACAAACCATATTCTCGAGGACTCTAGAAAAGATGGGGTGCACCACAGTTCTTATTAATGAGGGAACGCCGTTTGTAGGCCAGCAGAACTTTGAAGAGTACGTGGCGGATGTAGTGATTTATTTAAGAAGTGTCTCTCTTGCTGATAAGCCTGTCCGTGAAATGACATTCAAGAAGCTTCGAGGGGCGGAGTTACGAAACCCGACTCTATGCTACACTATACAGAAGGGTATAAGGGTTCTACCCCCCACGAAGCATCCAAGATTAAGAAGCTCTGTAAAGTTCACTCCACCTCCAGATCCGCCAAGAGGATATACGACAGGAATTCCGGCTTTGGATCGGGAGATAGGAGGTTATCCGAACGGCTCCGTCGTCTTATTGGAGGTAGATAGGGAAATAAGACCTAGATGGGAATACCACTTAGTTCTTGCTCCCACGGTAGTAAGCTACGTGTTAAAAGAGAGACCATGCGTGGTGGTGCCTTCTGGTGGAAACACTTGGAGGGACGTCGTCAGAGATTGTATGGAATATGGTTTGCCTAAGGAATATTTCGCAAAGTTCTTCAGGATATTCCATGAAAGACCTTATGCCAAAATCCCTATGGAACTCCCATCATACGTGGTGGCGGCCACCACCGAAAATTGGGAAGAAACCCTGGATAACTACTTTAGAATAGTACACGAGCTTTATCGAGAGCATCAGAAGCCGCCGATGAGAGTTATAGGGTTAGACAGCTTGGCGTGCATTTTCGGAGAAAGATCCTTGGATATGGTGTATCGAGGGAGAGCAATCTTAAGAGAATTCGGGGGTTTGCTGATATTGATCGGCAAGCCTGTATATCCTTGGATAATCGAGCGATTAGCTCCTATAGTGGATATTCACCTAAAAATGACTCGACGCCACGGATGCTTGCTCATCTATGGCATAAAGCCGAGCACACCTATCTATGCGATCCAAGTAGATCCCGAAAAGTCGCCTCCAGTTCCTGACCTCTTCGCGATCGTCTGAGAGGAAGAAATATACTTACGAGACGAGATGTATGTAAAAGATCCTTCAAGTAGTCTTTCCGGTTTTTTCACCGAAACCGATTCTTGAGGCAAGTTCCCTAAGCCTCTCCGAGCTTAAAGTTCTACTAGGCTTCTCAGGAATTAACCCTTCCGGCCTATACATTAAAACTATTATCAGCGCGAGGCCCAAGAAGAGATACTCGAGCCAAACTACATCAAACGGAACGAATGCCTCGAAATAATACTTGTAAAATACTATAAGTTCTCTCAACGTTACGAATA
>CAZILE010000098.1:0-3818 GCA_964540045.1 uncultured Nitrososphaeria archaeon
ACGACCACCCGGTTATGAGCCGGGCGCTCCACCAGGCTGAGCTACGGGCCCCTATCTAATCCGCCTATCCAGCTTAGATTTAATGGTTACCTTAAGTTGAAAGGAATCCGCCATCCACCACGACAATTGCTCCGGTCATGTAGGATGCGAGATCGCTTGCGAGAACTAGAACTATTCTCGCAACTTCGTCTGGTTCGCCAAACCTACCTAGTGGAAGCCTGCTCATGAAAGCCGCAGCCGATTTAATTAACTCTACCCTTAACTTAAGAACCTCTTTCGCGGCCTTCTTAACTCCTCTGGTCTTTATTCCGCCCGGGATGACGGCATTCACCCTGAAGCCGCGCTTCCCATACTCCTTCGCTAAGCTCCTAGTAAGCGCTATCACCCCTGCTTTGCTGATCGTATAGTGTGAGAGATCTTTCTCGAAGGGCAGGAACGCCTCTATAGATCCTATATTCACGATAACTCCACCTTTGTTAAGTCTCCTCTTAATCATGTGCTGGCACATCCAGAAGACAGCATCAAGGTTAATGTCCACGACCTTGCTCAGAAAGCCTTCATCGACTTCCAAGAAGTTCTTGAACGGATAGATCCCCGCGTTATTCACCAAGATGTCGGGCTCCCTGCCGCTTAAGCTTTCCCAAAGCTCGTCGATCTCTCCCTTATTCGAGAGGTCTATCACATGAAGATTTACCTCGACTCCGAACCCGGAAAGCTTCTCCCTCACCTCCCATAATCCTCCCTCATCAATGTCAACGAGATCCAGATCCGCTCCGGCCTCAGCGAAGCGATGGGCAATTGCCTCACCTATCCCAGCAGCCGCTCCAGTGATCAAAGCTCGTTTACCCTTAAGTGAGATAAGCTCGGAGAGCGGCCTCAAATCGCTCATCAGAAGGATAGTGACCGCGGTGGTAAATTAAATTATATGCTCCGGCCGGGATTTGAACCCGGGTCACGGGCTCGAAAGGCCCGTATACTTGTCCGGACTATACTACCGGAGCCCTATAGGCTTTGTTGATTCCTCTTCTAAAATATTCTTTCCACCTCTTGCTTGCTCGGATTATATCCTTATGAGCGGGCTCTCTCTCTTGTTTCTGGAGGTTTGCGGTTGTCCGCGATCATTTCTAAGAAGTTTTCGGATGAGCTCTCAACGCTGGTGGGAAAGAAGGTCAGGGTGATGTTGTCGAGCGGAGCCTGCTTTGAAGGGATGGTTATAGCTTTGAATCCTAGCGATTACAGCTTATGGCTCGGCGAGGCAAGAGAGAAGAACGGCGAGTTCTATGATAGAGTATTCATTTCCGGCAAGAGCATGGAGTATCTCATGGTGCTGGAAGCAGGTCCAGATCTTTCAAAGCTCGCTGAAAGGCTTAACAGGGTCTTCCCGAACATGGTTCGATACATCAAGGAGGCTGATGTGATCTTAGTAATGGACAGAATTAGGGTTACAAAGGATGGCATTGTGGAGGGAACAGGGCCCGCCGCAGAGCGCGTGAAAAAGGTCTACGAGGAATGGCTCAGCGAGGAGACTAAAGGCTGAGAATGAGCAGACCTAAAGCGGCTTTCGCGTGAAGGTAGTTCAATCTTTCTTATGAGAAGTTTATACTAAAAAGGTGGGCTGATTAACGATTTTTCGGGCTTGGATATAACAGTTGTCGATATCTTCGCCGGCTGCGGCGGGTTTAGTCTGGGATTCGGTAAGGCTGTCAAAGCGGCAATAGAAAATAATCCTCGAATAGTTAAGACCTATATGCGGAACTTTCCCTGGGTTTCCATTTTCCCGGAGGATGCCAAGCGCGTCTGTGGTAAGGTTGTTCTCGAGGTCCTAGGAGGAGAGGTGGATGTGGTTATTGGAGGGCCGCCCTGCGAACCCTTCACGAGCATGAACAAGAAGCGAAGAAGAGATCCCTTGGACAGGCTTCTCAGTGATCCTCAAGGAAGGCTTGTAATGGAGTTCATTAGGCTTGTCGACGAGCTTAGACCGAAGATATTCATAATGGAGAATGTTCATGAGCTCGTCGAAGAACCTCTAGGCAAGCTTCTCAGGAGATTTTTTGCGAGAATAGGTTATGAAGCACATTTCAATTTCATAGAGGCACATCGATACGGTGTGCCTTCAAGAAGGTACAGGGTCTTCATATCCAACATCAAGATCGACTTATCAGGGATGGAGGAGAAGCCTAAAACTGTTGAAGAAGCTCTCTCCGGGCTCAAAAATTTCGGCGAAATCCCTAACCATGTGCCGGTGAAGGTCGGAAAGATAAGGTTAAGGAAGATTAGAAGATTAAAGTGGGGTGAATCCTTATACAGCTTCAAAGATTCTTCAAACAGAGTTTTTAGAAACTGGATGAGGCTTCATCCAAAGCAGGTCGCACCGGCGATCCATGGTCGCTCTCGCTTTGTACATCCATACGAGGATAGACCTCTAACTGTAAGAGAACAGGCGAGGCTCATGAGCTTTCCCGATAATCACATCTTCCTCGGAGGAATAAGCACTCAATTCGATCAAGTCGGCGAGGCGGTTCCACCAATCTTAGCTAGAAAGCTGGCGGAGGTAACGTTTAAAAAGCTGAACGAGGTCTAGAAACTCCTCCCTTAATTCAGCGCCACTAAGCCTTAAATTACTCAACTAGACTATGAATTAACAAGGTCTAAGGAGGGGTGTTGATTTTGTCGGATGAAAATCTTGCGAGACGGGTGCTGGAATTCGGCGAAGGCATATTATGGCTTGCGCCAACCTGGGTTCCGCGTCCACCGAGTATTGGAGAACCGGGAGGGAGATTAAAGCTAGACAAGCGTGATCTATATGCCCTCGGCGCGGAGAGAGGTGGGATCTGCGAGCGATGGATTGCCTCAACCGTTAGAGCTGACAATCCAGATGCCCCGGAAGATGAGGGGCTTAGTTACGTGGTCTTTAAATCAGATGGGGAGATCAAGAAAATACTTCTAAGAGATATGATAAGCTCCATAGGAGATGATGTACTCGGAAAAGATGTAATGCGAAAATACGGGGGGTTCAAGACCTTTGCGAAGTTCTTCGACTATACCGGGCCACTTCCATTCCACCTACATCAGAAAGATGAGCAGGTGAAGAAATATGGCAAGGAGGGAAAACCTGAATCCTACTACTTCCCTCCGCAGCTAAACTTTAATGAAGGAAGATTCCCTTACAGCTTCTTCGGCCTACATCCTTCGACTACGAAGCAAGATATCATTGAATGTCTAAAGCGATGGAACATGGGAGATAACGGAATCCTTGACTTATCGAAAGCATATAGAATAAGACCTGGAACAAGCTGGCTCATTCAAGCGGGAATTCTTCATGCGCCAGGCTCTCTTGTAACCTATGAGCCTCAAGGGCCATCCGACGTGTTCGCAATGTATCAATCCATGGTGGAGGGAAGAATGATACCCTGGGACCTAGCAATGAAAGATATTCCCGAAGAACATAAGCATGACCTAGAGTACATTGTGGACTTGATAGATTGGGAGCTGAACACGGACCCTGATTTCAGGAAGAATCACTTTCTAAAGCACATACCAGTGAGGGATCCTGAAGAGATGGGTGAAGAAGGATACTACGAGAAGTGGATAGTATATGGAACAGAAAGGTTCAGCGCGAAGGAGCTAACGGTCTACCCGAAGAAATCCGTCGTAATTCAGGATGCTGAAGCATATGGAATGATAGTTGTTCAAGGAAAGGGGATGATCGGTAAGCTTGAGGCCGAATCCCCAGCGGTCATCAGGTTCGGCGAGCTAACGCATGACGAGTTCTTTGTAACAAGAGATGCGGCCAGAGAAGGCATTCTGATAAAGAACAC
>CAZILE010000099.1:0-3741 GCA_964540045.1 uncultured Nitrososphaeria archaeon
ATCAGCCCTCCGACCAAGACCGTCTGTTCCCCTATTAGATCGCTCTCGGCTTCATCCTTGAAAGTAGTCTCCAGGACGCCGACCCTAGTTGCGCCGATACCCTTGGCTATCGCGAGAGCTTTCTCCTTAGCATTACCACTGTAATCTTGTTGGACCGCGATCAAGGCCGGAACTCCGCTTCCACTCAGATAATTCTCTCTAACTATTGGCCCAGGACCTTTTGGAGCAACCATTATCACGTCGACGAAGGATGGCGGAACGACCTGTTTGTAGTGTATGCTGAACCCATGGGAGAAGCATAGAGTCTTTCCCTCGGATAAGTTATCCCTAATGTATTTTTCATAGACTTCGCGGTGAGCCATGTCCGGAATAAGCATGTAGATTATTGTCCCAAGCTTAGCCGCCTCATCAATCTGATAGACTTTGAAGCCTTCCTCCTCTGCGAGCCTCTGAGACTTTCCAGGCCTACATCCAATTATTACCCTCAGCCCGGAGTCTCTCAAGTTTAATGCCTGATTTCTGCCTTGACTTCCATAGCCTATAACAGCTATTAGCTCATTCTTTAAAATTGATAGATCCGCATCTTCGTCGAGATATACGCGCACCATAATCTCTTAAAACTCTGAGATCACCTAAATAATATTTTTCACTTTTCTTGAGCTTCTGCTGGCTTCTCTGCCTTTGGCTTCACTTCAAACAATTTTCCGAGCGGGAAGCCAACAGCGAAAAGACTTAGGATATACCAGCCTAAGGAGGTCAGCTTGTTTCCCGAGGATATGAGGGGAATCATCATATCTCCCGGAAGCAGAGCGACGGCCTCTAATCCTCCATAAACTGGAGTTAGAATTCCCAAGAAGACTAAATAAAATATAGTTATGCTCACGAGTAATATGAGGAAGTTCTTTTTGCCGACTTCCGCGTCGATCTTCCGATAGTACTCCTGCTTCTTCATGAGCTTCTGAAGCGTCTTTTTATCACCTTTCCTTTGAGCCTCGAGCAGCGTTCGCTTGAACTTCTGGGATTCCATCATCTTGGCCATATCCTCTGGGGTGAGAATCTTTCTTCTGAGGAAATTTGTCGCAAAGCTTACAGCGAATGCTATTATGAATATTTCTAGCATCGACTGGATCATCGGCCTCCACCAACCTTTCTTCCCCATGTCGAGAACTCATGGCGTAGATAAAACAACCTTAAGCCGCCCTCCATTTCCGTCACCTGCTACGATTCTCGATAAGATATATTCTTTCACCCTTCCTCCTTAAAGCCTTAATGCTCTCAGTCACTCATCATCTTCCCAAGAAACGCCTTAGAAGCGGGCTCATCTCCTCCAATCGCTCTCTCACTAGCAACTCGTAGTACTGCATCAGGATTCCGGTCATTAGCAGAATTCCGATGCCCCCTCCGTAGACGTTGAAGTAGTCCCCGAAGATCGCGATCAAGCCGACTATTATCGCGCCCAAAGTTGTTAGCACCTTGATGTATTTTTGAAGCAGTCTCGCGATAATTATTGGTGCCCTTCTGAATCCCGGGATCTGCATTCCAGCTTTGATCAATTGGTCGGCGACGTGGTGTGGAGAGAGACCTCCGACCTCAACCCAGAACTTTGCGAAAATTACGCAGAATCCCAGCATTATCAAAGCATAGAGTAGCGCTCTTACCGGATCCGCCATCGCTGTGGTGATCGTTCCTGGAGAGGTTACATAGTATGCGAGACCGCCTAGGGGGACTGGACCATACTGAGTCGAGTTAAAGGTTCCGATCAAGTTTAGCATAGGGTTCTCGTTCATCGGATTGAATTTGCTCCAGATCATGGTTGAGAAGAAGTAGATATTCGTGAAGATCACCGAAGCAAATATTACAGGAATGTTCGAGACATAGAGGAACTTTATCGGATATCTGGCCGTGTATCCTGAGACCCTCGCATGCTGGATCGGAACCTCTATTCTCAACGACTCCAGGTAAATTATCAATAGCAGTAGGGCGACCGTCGCGATCAGGCCCATAACATCTGGAAAACGCCCTCTGTAGAGGAGGTCTCCGAAGTTTCCGCCCCCAGACGCCGCTTGAATCAACGCGAGAACTATCCCCTGATAATATCCGTCTGGAAGCCTTATTGGGGAGAAGAGATTTGTGAAAAGTGCCTCAGCAACCCCCGCTGCTATGAAGAGGCTGACCCCGCTTCCGAGGCCCCAACCCCTCTGAACGAGCTCATCCATGAAGACTATCAGCATAGTTGCCGCAATGAGCTGAATGAAAACTATTAGCTGGACTTCAGGCGTCAGCTGACCTAGCATTCCCGAGACCGTGAACACCGCCGCCTCCACGAGGATTACGAGGATTGTGAGAAGCTTGTTCATCGCGGTGAAGGTTGCTCTATCCTCAGGCTTTGAGAGATCGAGCCGTATCAGCTGAGCCCCGACGAGAAGTTGGAGGATTAGGCCAGCGGTTACGATCGGGCCTATTCCTAAAGTTGTGAGCGTCCCCATTCTTTGAGCGAAGATTATGCTCATGATTAAGGGGCTTTGACCTGCGAGCCTCGTTGCTTGGGGTACTCCGTAGAGCATGGTGTGCCCCATGAGGGTGTAGATTACGAGGACTATGGCCGTCCAGATGAGCCTCTCGCTCAGCCCGAGCTTCCTAACAGGCTTCTTGATCTCGGGCAGATATCTTGCCAGCTTCTCAACCGCTGGTCTCCAGCTCAACTAGCCACACCCTCAACCTCTTTAGGCGATATAATCTTTCCTCCAGCTTCCTTTATCACTTTCTCCGCCTTCTGGGTCCATTTCTCCACCGCTACTACTATCCCCTTGTTAATTTTCCCCCCAGCCACGAGCTTGCCGACGCCGTACTCTGAGAGGTCGATGAAAGGCATTCCCTTCACGGTCTTAAGCTTCCCCTTTCGCTCCAAGTTCTCAATTAGGGTTGAGAGCTGAATCAGGTTCATAGACCCTATCTCCCGCCTATTAGGCCTATAAAATCCATGTCTCCCAAAATAGTCTGGAGCGTACTTAAGGACCCAAGTCCACTTGTGTTTATGCATTCCAGCTCTTCCACGACCACCCTTTGCCCCCGTCTTCCTATGCTGGCCTATCTGCCCCCAGCCACAGGTCCTGCTGCCCCTGCGCTTCCTACTCTTCCTATGCCGAGTCCCCATCTTCAACCAGCACCTCTTATCTAAGCTGTTCCGAAGCCTTCATGAAAACGCCTTAATATAACTTTTGGAGAGGCTGCTTCAAAGAGCGAGCTACACTCCAGCCATTTTCATGAAGAGCTCGTCAATCTTCTCCCCGCGGTAGCCGTATTCTCCTCCCGCTGAGAAGTGTTTCTTGATCGTTTTCTTGAAGCCTCCTCGAGGTGGATGCAGCCTAGCATAAGGCCTTACACCTCTCTCTTTAAGCTTATTCAGAGTTATCTCCGCTGAGTACAACTTCTTCGCCAGGTCTTCAAGCGACTCGAAACCAAGCTTCTTCGCCGTCTCCTCATCGAGCCTTCCATCTCCGATCAGCTCCACCCTCTTTAGAAAAGTCTTTATCGTCTTCAGATTCGGCTCCCCCCAAGTTATCATGTGCTCCACCTTTTTTAGCATCCCTTCATGGCTCGGGGTCTTCGGAATTATCGTGGCCCAGTTCGCTCGATTTAGGTTAAGCATCCTAAGAGTATCTAGATGTTCCTTCCTCGCCTTCACGCTTCCCTTGATCCTTATAACTAAGTAGCATTTAGCTTCCTCCGGCAACCAGCATC
>CAZILE010000100.1:0-3617 GCA_964540045.1 uncultured Nitrososphaeria archaeon
GAGGAGAGTCATTCGACCAAGCCAAGTTCCTAAAGACGATAATTCTCGCGGGGCTCCTCGCAGCGGTCAACAGCCTTGTAGGAGGGGGAGATTTATCGGAGATCGAACTACTGGCTCGAGGCGCTGGGCAAACGGTCTTGCTTGATAAGCTCTTGAAGGCTTTGAGCCTAATGCTTAGAAGGCTGATGGCTGATAGATGGTTAGGCTGAGAATAAGCTTAACTGACGAGGAGAAAAGGTCGCTTCTAAGAGTCAGGGTGGTTAAGTCATTTAAGACCAAGAGCAGGATAACCAAGCGGACTATAGAAGTCTCGAAAGCGTTCGGGATAGGGGTCGACGAGGAGAAGATCTTCCCGGTCTTCAAGGACTTCGAGGTGGAGATCGAGCCCGGGGACATCGTTTATGTGACCGGGGAGAGCGGCTCCGGAAAAAGCGTCTTGCTGAGAGCTCTTGCCAGGGAGCTTTCGAGACATGAAGAGTTCGGCGGAGTGATAGCGGACTGGGAGGTGAGGATTAAGCCTGGAGAGATTCTCGTCCACGGGGTCGGTGGAGATGCGGCCGAGGCCATGAAAATCTTGAGCATGGTCGGCTTAAATGAGGCCTTCCTCTTCCTGAGGAGATACAGGGAGCTGAGCGACGGCCAGAAATATCGATACAAGCTCGCGAAGGCCTTCTGGAGCGGGAGGGGGACCTTGATCTTCGATGAGTTCTGCTCAACCCTAGACCGGGTGACAGCTAGGATCGTAGCATATCTCGCTCAGAAGTTTTGCAGGAGAAGTGGGAAAACCCTAGTCGCGGCGACCACCCACGAAGATCTGCTTGAAGACCTGAGCCCAAACCTCGTGATAAGGAAGGGCTTCGGCCCATATGTTGAAGTATCTCGATTAAATCCTCGTCCAAGCTCATGTAGCATACTCAGGAAAATTAGACTCGAGGATGGATCTTATGAGGACTACAAAGCTCTAGCCCCATTCCACTACATTGGAAGGTCGGCGGCATACGTCAGGAACATCTACAAAGCGGTTGCGGAGATCGGTGGAAGAAAGGAGCTCGCGGGAGTCATAGTATACTCTCACCCATATCTCGAGGTCTCGGCGAGAAATATTGCGATCCCCGAGCTGAAAGCTTTGAGGAAAACTCTTGGCCCAAGGGCTTACGCGAAGCTCATTGACAGGTCTTTCAGCAGGATCTCGAGGGTCATAGTTCACCCCAAGTATAGGGGAATAGGAATTGGAACCATGCTTGTCAGGGAGACTATGAGAAGAGTTGGAACAGCTTACGTCGAGGCTTTAGCGGTCATGGCGAGATACAACCCCTTCTTTGAGAAAGCAGGTATGAAGAGAATAGAATACGAAACCAAGTCGAGGAAGAAGATCAAGAAAGCTCTCGAAGAACTCGAGCTGCTCGGAGTGGACACATCTCTCATAAACTCGAAAGCGTATCTCAGGAGGACGCTAGGGGAGATGAGCAGAAGGAGGTTGAGAAAAATTGCCAAGATCGCTGAGAAGATCGCGCGTTCAAGGTTAAGGAACTCAAAGATCATAGAGAAGATCGAGGGACTTGATGTCGACGTGCTGATAGATGTTTTGAGCAAGGTTAGGGCCAAACCCGAATATTTCATCTGGAGGAACCAAGAAGTCGCAGCTCCAATAGAAAGGTTCCTGAAAAACCGAAAGTAAAATGTGAGCTAAATGATTCAAGACGGAGAGGTGAGAACTCCTTCACTAGAAGCACATCCGCGCACTTTCGGGACAAAGGTGCTGGAAAAAGCGAAAGTGAATTTTATTTTCACAGACCTCTTCTACGGCTATATCGTGGTGAGTAAAGTTTTGGATGGAAGAAATGGGCGAGCACAAGAATCTTATCATTAAGCTTAAACTCCCGGAACTCCTCGTAAGAAGCCTTGATAGAGTTGCGAGGAGGAGAGGAGTTAGAAGAAGTAGGCTGATCGCGTCGCTTCTCGCGGACTGGGTCGAAGATTATGTTGAGAACAGATTTGAGATGCTCATGGCTCGATCGGATAGAATAAGCTTGGTCGATAAGCTTCTAGGGGAAATAATCCCTGTGAGCGTGATTCGGGGAGAACTCTACTGCGAATATTGTAAATCGTTTACCTGCGGCCATACTCGTTACGCAAAGAAAATTTACGCGAGACGAGGCTCATCTATCACTTGGAGGCTCGCGGAGAGAGATCTTTAAGGAGCTTATTCATACATTCTTCTCTCGAGCTGGAGAAGCCTCCTGAGGGCGGCTTTCTTCTCCTCTCTTCCGAGATCTGTCTCCTCTAAGACCTGCTGCATGAAGGAGATTGCTTGATCATAAGTTCTCCTAGAAACGGGGTAGGGAACCCCATCCTTTCCCCCGACCGCGAAGGTGAACTTGACCGGATCTCTCCAGTCAATCCTCACGCCATAGATTAGGGCTGAGATCAAGGCCAGTGCTCTGAGGGTTGATGGCCCGATCCCCCGGATCTCGACGAGCTCCTCGTAGTTTCTTGGCTTCAGATCGTAAGCCTTCTTGACCGCCCTCCAGTCAATTCTTCTCGGCATCTTAAGCCTGCTCGGAAGAACATCTAACCGAATCTCATCCTCCCCGGTAAGCGCTGCGGTTATCGTTTCCTGCTTCCTCGAGATCAGGTTTATCAGCCTTATGAGCTTGCCCGGATTCTCGGATACCAGGTCGACCGATGCCTTTCTCGCCTCTTCGCTCTTCCTCGAGACCATGTTAAGGACTAAGCTTTCCCTTCTCACCGAGGCAATTCCTGAGTGAGGCTCCACGACGAAGCACTCAATTCTCTCCCCGAGCCAGTGGTATCTCCTAGCATAGCCCTGATCTGGGTTCATTCCCTGCTGGATGACCGCCCAATCTCCATCCTCGGTGAATATTATCGCGTGATGATAGATCTGGTATCCATCTTGAAGAACAGCGTTGTCAACTTTTGCAGTAAGCCTGCTGGCCCTGATAAGCTTGAACATCTTATCCTCATCCAGGCCGAGGCTCATTATCTGCTCCGGAACCTTTCTGCTTAGAGATCCCTTTCCACCCGCAACCGCGATACCGTGCTCCTCAAGGCTTAAGGCCTCTCTCATGGCCCCAATCACCGTTGTCGTAAGTCCGCTCGAATGCCAGTCAAAGCCCAGAGCGCATCCGAAGGACTGGAACCAGTATGGGTCGCTGATCCGGTTTAGAAGCTCTCTCCGGCCATAATCTTCGACTATCACCTTGACTATCGCAGATGCCATGGGCTTCATCCTAGCCATAAGCCAGGCTGGAGCCCTGCCGCCGTGAAGCGGTAGATCGCTTACCCCCGAGATCCTCACGAGCTTATCCTACTCTAAGAAAGTTCTTTCAACATTTAACACTTTATCTCCATATAGCCTGAAAGCTAAGGTTTAAGAGTGGACTTGCGGGCATTTTGGGCGGCTGGTGGAATGAGAAAATGATTCTCTCCGGCCTTTCCTTAACCGTTGTCTTCTTGGCAATCGCTTCCGGCATCATCGGAATAATCGCCGCCATGTTCCTCTACTCGGTTGTCCGCAGATATCCTATGGGAAGCAAGCGGATGATTGAGATCTGGGAGGCGATTAGGGAGGGCTCTAAAGCGTATATGAGCAAGCA
>CAZILE010000101.1:0-3560 GCA_964540045.1 uncultured Nitrososphaeria archaeon
GAAGACCGAGTTCGATGCCAAGCTTCACATCGAGTCGCCCGAGCAGATGAAGGCGTTCATGGAGCAGGAAGAGCAGATGCTCAAGGAGATGGTTGAGAAGCTCGCCGCCGCCGGAGCAAACGTTGTCCTCTGCCAGAAGGGGATAGACGACGTGGCCCAGCACTTCTTAGCGAGGAAAGGAATACTAGCTGTGAGAAGGATAAAGCGATCCGATGTGGAGAAAATAGCTAGAGCCACCGGAGCGAGGATAATCACGAGGCTCGAGGAGGTAACAGAAAAGGATCTTGGTAAAGCGAGGCTCGTTGAGGAGAGGCGGGTTGGCGAGGATAAGATGGTGTTCATCGAGGGATGCGAGAACCCGAAGTCCATAACTATTCTGATCAGAGGAGGGACCAAGAGGCTGGTAGATGAGGCTGAGCGATCTCTGAAGGACGCGCTAAACGTGATAAAGGACGTTATAGTTGAGAACAAGATAGTTGCGGGAGGCGGAGCGCCAGAGGTCGAGGTTGCGTTAGCGCTAAGAGACTACTCGAAGAGCCTGCCTGGAAAGGAGCAGCTCGCTGTAGAGAAGTTCGCCGAGGCGGTCGAGATAATCCCAGCCCAGCTGGCGGAGAACGCAGGACTAGATCCAATCGAGGCGGTGGTAACCTTGAGGGCGAGGCACAAGGAGGGTCAAAAATGGGTTGGAATAAACGTCCTTGAAGGAAAGCTGGATGACATGTATAAGCTGAATATCTTAGAGCCCGTTCTCGTCAAGAAGCAATCGATCAAATCCGCTGTGGAAGCAGCCGCGATGATTCTAAGAATCGACGACGTGATCGCCGCCTCCAGGCTCGAGGAGAAGAAGAGTAAAGAAGAGAAGATGGGAGAGGAAGAGTCATCCTTTGAGTAATGAGATGATGGAAGACCCGTATAGGCGGCCGCTAACCCGCTATGAAAAAGCTAGGATAATCGCCGGAAGGGCTCTTCAGCTATCCCTCGGAGCATTCCCCCTCGTTCCCGTTAAGCCCAACGACAGCCCGATAGACATAGCAAGGAGGGAATTCGAGGCGGGCATCTTACCGATCATAATTAGAAGAAGAAGACCTGATGGAAGCTATGTCGATATACCATTAAAGGAGCTGATGAAACCGGTTGAAGGAATCGCCTAAGCTTGGTGATGAATACTCCTGGTTCATCTCCTCAATAATTCTCTTTTTTATAACAGTCATTCTTTACCTAACATCAATTTTAGAGAAAACCTTCCTGTTCTTAATTTTCGTTCTTCCAACGCTCCTCTCAGCAGGGTTCTCAATCTACATTCTGATCAAGAAGCTTAAGCTCGGGTAATATCCAGGTATTTACCCAGGGATCATCGTCTACGCAACTATTTTAACTCGGCGAATCCCAATCTTAAGCCGAATGTATCGCGCGGGATTAAGGGAGCTTAAGCTAATCTACTCTTCAAAGCCCAAATGGTATTTCAGGGTAGTTGAAAGAACCCTAACCGAGATAATAAGCTCTTACATCACGCTTTTCGGGGAAAAGAAATTCATGGCAGGCTTAGCCTCACCAGTATTCTTCGATGGTTTAGCGGCATCAGCTTGGCTTGATGAGCTGGGCGGAGGGGCTACAACGATAGTTGCAACGACGCTAAAGAATTTCATAAGAGAGGAGACCGGCTTGGCGGTGATAGGGGGCAAGAGGCCCGAGGGCTACAGGGTCCCTCAAGAGCTTGAGAGATTGGCTGAGGTCTTCGGGTTCGATAAGCAGCTGATAGAGAGGCTGAAGTATGCCAGCAGGATGGTAGCTAAGGTAGACAACGCAGCGATCCAAGACGGCTTTCAACTATACCTCCACCTCATGATAGTCAGCTATGACGGAGAGTGGATTATAATTCAGCAGGGAATAAAACCCATGACCAACAGAGTTAGAAGATATCACTGGATCTCGATAGGATTAAAGAGCTTTGTGGAAGAGCCTCACAGCGGAATAGTCTCAGCCTCTAGAGAAGGCTTGGTGATCGACATGACCAGCAGGGATAGCGCCGACGCGAGAAAAGTATGTCTCGAGGCAGTGAACGATGATCTCAAATCTTTAAAGAAGCTTAACCAGTTACCCTCAGGCCAGCTGACGCTCATGGATCTGGACGCTCATGAGTCGAGAAAATGCCCCTTCAGCATCCCGAGGATAAGCTGGTCAACTCTTCAGAAAATCCATGAGCTATCCCCACGTAGCTACGAGGAACTTCTCTCACTTCATGGGGTGGGCCCCTCCCTAGTCAGATTTTTGGCCGCGGCCTCGATAGAACTTTACGACGTTTATCCGAGTCTAAAGGATCCCGCGATGCTGTTCAGTGAGGTCTTGGAAAGATCGAGATTAAGGGATGAGGAGAGGTGGCTCTATGAGCTCGTTGAGGCGATAAAAGCTTCCGAGCTAAGTCTAACAGAAAAAAAGAAGGCGTTTAATAGGCTGTCCAATGTCTTTCATTCTCTCGAGGAGTACACTTAGCGCTCTCTCTTTCCCTCGACGAACTCCTCCACCATCTGCCTCGCGACGTTATCCGGATACTGGACCGGCGGGCTCTTCATGAAGTAGGCGGATGGGCTTATCAAGACTCCTCCAATCCCCCTATCCTTTCCGATCTTGGCGCATCTAACAGCATCTATGACGACTCCCGCGGAATTTGGACTATCCCAGACCTCGAGCTTGGCCTCTATGTTCAGCGGGCATCCTCCGAAAGCTTTGCCTTCAATCCTGATGTAGCACCACTTCCTATCCCTTAGCCACGGAACGTAATCGCTTGGACCGATGTGAATGTTCTCCTCTCCAATGTCGTATGGAATCATGCTTGTAACTGCTGTGGTCTTCGAGATCTTCTTTGAGGTAAGCCTCTCCCTCTCAAGCATGTTCAAGAAGTCCGTGTTTCCCCCGAAGTTCAGCTGATAAGTTCTCTCAACCTTAACACCTCTATCAACCAGAAGTTTAACCAAAACTCTGTGTAGAATTGTCGCACCAACCTGGCTCTTGACATCATCGCCGATCAACGGGACCCCTCGCTTCTCGAAGATCTCCTGCCACCTAGGCTCCTTAGCAATAAAGACCGGAATTCCGTTCACGAACGCTGCTCCGGCTTCAAGAACCTGCTCGACGTACCACTTCGTCGCCGACTCGCTTCCAACAGGCAGAAAGTTCACTACCACATCCGCTTCGACGCTCTTTAAGATGTCTGCGACATCGACGGTCGGGGAGGGATGCTTCTCAACCGTGCCCTGAAGATATTTTCCGAGGCTGTCATGGGTCATTCCTCTCATGACCTCAACACCCAGCTTGGGAACATCCGCGAACTTTCTAGTGCAGTTGGGCGGAGCAAAGATAGCCTCCGACAAATCTTTCCCAACCTTATTCTTATCGATGTCGAAGGCGGCGACAAACTCTATATCGCTGACATGATATGGTCCGAGCTTGACATGCATTAACCCGGGAACGAAGTCATTTTCATCAGCATCCCTGTAATGATAAACACCTTGAACCAGCGCCGAGGCGCAGTTACCCACCCCTATGATCGCGACCCTTACCTT
>CAZILE010000102.1:0-3558 GCA_964540045.1 uncultured Nitrososphaeria archaeon
AGAACAGATCAAGCCCGGGCAAGTTTATAATAGCACAAAGCCTATGTTGGCGGCAATGCTCGCCAGCTATGGCGCCCAGCCAGTAGATTTAGGCCTAGCCCCCGACGATCTTGAGATCATAGCTGAGCGGGTTACAGAGGGGTTAAAGGAGGGTGATGCGGTGATCATCACGGGTGGAACCAGTGTTGGAGCTCGCGACCTTGTTCCCGAGGCAGTTTCTAGGGTGGGCGAGATCGTTGTTCACGGGCTGGCTATACGACCAGGTAAGCCGGCGGGCTTCGCGATCTCAACCGGCAAGCCAGTCTTCATGCTCTCAGGATTCCCGGTCGCCGCTTTAGTAGGCTTTCAGGCTTTAGTCGTTCCAGCTCTCGAGGAGATGCTTAATTGTAAATTTGATCCTCCTCCAATGATAAGAGGTAAGCTCACGAGAAGAATAGCGTCGCCCCCCGGAGTTCGGACGTATGTTAGGGTCAAGGTGTATAGGGATGGTAGAGGTACCTTAGTCGAGCCTTTGAGGGTAACTGGATCCGGGGTACTTTCCACTCTTACTCGAGGGAATGGCTTACTGGTGATCCCTGAAGATCTAGAAGGGTATGATGAAGGTTCTGAAGTGGAGGTAGTTCTTCTCTCCCCCATAGTAGAAGGGGATGAAAAGAAATGAGGAGAATCTTTCATAAGTTGCTCTCACCCAAGGAGACTATAAATCTTCTATTACAGAGGATCTCACCGCTAGGAGTTGAGGAGAAAGATCTTCCAAGCGCCTTTGGAAGAATATTAGCAACGGACATCTATGCTAGAGTTGACTCCCCCCCATTCGATAGATCCCTCGTTGATGGCTACGCGGTGAGAGCGGAGGATCTTTACGAAGCAGATGAAAGCAACCCGATAGATCTTAAACTCGTCGGATGCGTGGAGGTTGGAGAAAAGCCGAGGATAACGATTAATCAGGGTGAATGTGCGGAGATCTCAACTGGGGCCCCTATTCCGCCTGGGGCGAATGCCGTCGTAATGGTTGAGTATACGAGCCGTGTTAAGAATGAGGTCAGGTTTTTCCGAGGGGTCAGACCTGGAGAGAACATAGCGCAGGTGGGCTCAGATATTTCCGCAGGAGACCTCGTGATCAGAAAGGGGAGAGTCCTTACAGCGAGGGAAATCGCAGCTCTCGCAGCGCTAGGCTACTCAAGGGTCGAGGTGTATAGAATGCCGAAGATAGCTCTCTTCTCCGTAGGAAGGGAACTCACTCCGCCGGGTGGAAGACTTGAACTCGGAAAGGTTTATGATGTTAATAGCTACTCCATTTTCTCCCTTCTCGCCGAGCTGGGACTTCACGGAGAGATCTTAGGAATCCTGCCAGATGATGAAGATCGCATTCTCGTGGAGATCTCGAAAGCTTTGGAGAGATATGATGTTATAATCACCTCCGGTGGAACTTCAGCCGGCCTCGGAGACCTGACCTACAGGGTTTTCGAAAGACTTGGAGAAGTACTTGTTCACGGGATTAAAGCTAAGCCCGGAAAACCCACGATCCTAGCGCTCTCACCCAACGGCAAGCTTATGATAGGTTTGCCTGGGTTCCCGCTCTCGGCCATGATGATATTCATCTCGGTGATCAAGCCCATCCTCCTTAAGCTTATGGGCGCTGAGCCCTCCGAGCCCAACTTCGTTCATGCGAAACTCCCCTTCCGGGTAAACGCGGGTGGAAAAACGTATTTCATTCCAGTTCAGCTCGTTAAGACGCCCGACGGATTAACCGCCTATCCCGTGTTAAGAGACTCTGGCTCCACCTCAGCCCTACTCGATGCAGACGGCTTCATGGAGGTACCTGAGGAGAAGCAGTATGTTGATGGAGGGGAAATCATTAGAGTGAATCTCTTTAGGAAGTTCAAGTCCTCGAGCTTGGCGATCATCGGAAGCCACTGCCCTGCAATGGACATCTTAGTAGAGGTTGCGGGAATACGAGATGCGAAGATTATTAATGTAGGTTCTCTCGGGGGATGGATGGCTCTTAAGCGAGGCGAGGCAGATGTTGCCGGAACACATCTCCTAGATGAAGAAACCCTGACATATAACCTACATATGCCAAAGAAGCTTGGAATAGTGGATCTGGTGGAGATTTATGGAGGATACATTAGGGAGATAGGGTTCATCACAGCGCCCGGGAACCCGAAGAACATTAGAAGATTTGAGGACCTGCTCAGGCCGGATGTCGTGTTCGTAAATAGGGTGGCTGGATCCGGGATAAGGACCTTCGTAGACTATCAGCTCAGGAAGCTTGATGTAAAGAATCCTGAGAAAAGAATTAAGGGATATACCTATCAAGTTAAGACTCATACCGCCGTTGCCGCCGCGGTCGCGCAAGGTAGAGCCGACGTAGGAGTAGCCATCGGATATGTTTCAAAAATTTATGGGCTCAACTTCATTCCTCTAGCGGAGGAGAGATTTGATCTAGCAGTCAGAAAAGATAGATTATACAAGCATGCCATCAAAGCTCTTTTGAATGCTCTTAGAAGCAAAGAGTTTGCAGAGAAGTTGAAGTTTCTGCCGCATTACAAGCTTCATGAAAAGACGGGCCAGAAGATATATCCGTAACGCTTTTATATACAGCATCATGTCTGAATATCCGTGAGCCCAGTAAATGGTTATGCGAATAGAATAGCCTGGGTTGATCTTTCGGAGAGGCGTGTTGAATATCTCGAAGTTGACGAAGATGAAGCGGTGAAGTTCATCGGCGGCAGAGGTCTCGGCGGGAGATTCCTATTGAAACACGCTGTTGGAAAAGACCCACTATCACCCGAGAATATCCTGGCGATTATGGTAGGACCGATGACCGGAAGCGACGCACCTCTCTCCAACAGGATCACCGCCGTAACCCGTTCACCCCTAACCGGAGCCTTCGCCGACAGCCATTGCGGAGGATATGCTGGTCCCGCCTTAAAGCTCTCAAAATTCGACGGAATAATCTTAGCTGGAGCATCTGATAGCCCGGTGATTCTCGTCGCAAAAAATGGAGAGATATCTATTGAGGACGCAAAGGGGCTTTGGGGCAAAACAACCTTCGAGACCTATCGCGCCGTTAGAAGGAAGTATGGTGCTGGAGTTGTTTTCTATGGTATTGGACCTGCTGGAGAGAACCTAGTAAAGTTCGCGAACGTAATGCACTTTAGCAAGTTCGCCACGGGCGGTAGAGCTTCTGGAAGATGCGGAGTTGGCGCAGTTATGGGAAGTAAGAAGGTTAAGGGAGTGATCATGCTGCCGGACATGAAGAACAAGCCGAAGCCGTCAAACCCTGAGCACTTTAAGAACGCCACCGCTGAGGCTTTAAGGAAGATTAGGGAGAGCGACGTCACAAGCCCGGGTAAAGGTGGACTATCCCTTTATGGAACAGGGGTAGTAGTGCTCCCCATCAATGAAATTGAAGCTTTTCCAACCAGAAACGCCAAGCAAACGGTCTTCGAGGACGCCTACTATATCTCAGGTGAAAACCTGAGGGGAACGATTCTCAGAAAGCAGTGGACGTGCTTCATGTGCCCGGTAGCCTGTAAGAGAAAGTCGGTAGTT
>CAZILE010000103.1:0-3546 GCA_964540045.1 uncultured Nitrososphaeria archaeon
CGCTTGCGCAGACAACCCTCATACCCTCCTCGGCTTGATGAAACCTAGATTTAACCCCTTTGCTTCAGGTCTCTTGAAGCTTTACCTCCACGGGCTCACCCATAGTCTTCTTAACATAAATTGACTGGATGTTCCTGAACCTTTTCTCAAGCCTATCAGCTATCTTCGAAATCACCGCAGCGGCATTCTCAACGAGTTCTCTCGGCTCCATGTCCTCAGTACCTATCAAGCACATGGCCTGAGGATTCTTCCTAACGTTTACTATCACGCTCTTCTTCAAGCTCTTGACAAGATCGGCGAGATTCACCCCTTGAGGTATGGGCTGAGGTCTCTTTCCCCGTCCACCCAGAGCGGCTCCTAAAGCCCTAGCGGCAAGCCCCATCAGAGCAGGCTCTACGAGGAAGAAATCATATTGAGATGCTAGCTTCTTTGCTGCTCTCTTATTCCCTATTAAAGCTTCGAGCTCCTCCCTCTCAATAACCCTATCAACCTCTGGAAGTTTTTTAGCCTCTGAAGCTAAAGCGGGGCTGGCGATGACGCATATCTTACTTGGTTTTTCTCCCTTTCCGTGAGGAAGCTCGATGACCTCATAAATTCTATTCTCAGGCTTCTTCAAGTCTATATCTCTGAGGTTTATTATCAGTTCTATGGACTGCTTAAAGTTCCTCGGCTTTCCCGAGTTCTTTGCCTTCTCTACTGCTTCAGCTAATGATTCCTCGACGCTTCTTAGCATCTCTCCTGCTGAGGCTTTACCCGCACGATTTAAATCTTGTCGTCCTAAAGTTCCTCGGCCTTCTTGATCAGCTCATCATACGCTCCAGCATCAACTTCTCTCATCACTTCTTTAGCTAGCTTCCCCTCAACCGTGATGCCCATGCTCAGGCAGGTCCCTAACACCTGCTTCACTGCGGCTTTCAGGCTCTTGGCCCGCATGTCAGGCATCTTAAGCCTCGCTATCTTAATCACCTGCTCCATGCTTAGGTTTGCGACGAACTCTCGGTTCGGCTGAGCTGATCCCTTCTCGATGCCGGCTTCCTTCACTAGTAAGGCGGCGGTGGTGGGCGTGCCGACCTTAACCTCAAAGGCCTTAGTATCGGTATCCACTTTAACCTCAACTGGAACCCTCATACCCTTGAACTCGCTCGTCTTCCGATTAATTTCCTCAACAACTTGAAGAACATTCAAACCTAGTGGGCCCAGAGCCGGGCCTATTGGCGGGCCTGCGGTTGCCTCGCCCCCCGGAACTAAGAATTTCAAGGTTTTCTCGGGCATGCTCTCAAACTTCCTTCTGTTTTATTACTCGCACTTGGTCGGCTGGAACCGAAATTGGGAGCACGAACGCTGCGTCGGTTGGCTCGATTGTTACCTCATTTTTAGGTTTATCGACCCTAATGACCTTTCCACTTATTCCCTGAAGCGGGCCGGATATTATCTCAACTACGTCTCCGACTGAGAGCATCTCTATAGCCGGCTTCTCAACGAGATGCATCATTATCTCCTCCCTGTTAACGGGCATTATCGCTCTCGCCTTCACGTGCTTAATCCCCTGGATGAGCGTGGAAACCTTGTCCTTACTCTCTGCCTCCACGAAGACGTAGCCCTTGATTCCAGGAAGGATTAGAATGGAGTATATACCCTGATCTGGAGAGATTATCCTAGCTTCCATGATTCTCGCAACATTTTTCTCCTGACCAGCCGTAACTTTCACCATGAAGAAGACTGCTCTCCGAGCTGGAGCTCCTGCCAAACCTTCCATCCCCTATGCGCCCTGAATAGCTAATGCCAAAAACTTTACCACAAAGGTTATCGCTCCTATCGCCGCGACGCCTATTAATATTATTTTGATCGCCTGCATAAGCTCATCTTTCGTAGGTTTTCTAGTAAGCTTGAGAGTGGCTGATGAAGATTTGAGGAAACTCTTAAGCCCCATCCCGAAGAATCCCCACACCTCCACCATATATGTTTAGCTCCACCTACCTCAACAGTTTTATCTTTGGAGAGCTGTTACTTTGTGGATGAAGCTCCGCCGAGGCTCATCCGAGTTGGAGCCGATCTTGGAGAATGTCTCCTCCCCTATCAGGCTTAACATGCTTAAAGCACTTGCCAACCAAAAATTGAGCTACACAGACCTTGCAAGAGCTATAGGATTAGATAGGGATAAGGATGCGGGAAGGTTCTCTTATCACCTAAAGAAGCTTTTGAGTAGCGGCTTGATCGAGGTGGATTCTTCATCCGGAAAATACAGTCTCTCGCAGAAAGGCATGAAAGTTCTGAACCTACTAGAGATAATGGAAGGAGAGCTTAGGGATAAAACCTTGATGATCGTTAGGAGAAGCGACCAGACGGTCGAGCCCTTTGATAAGAGCAAGATAGCTGAAGCCTTGATGAAGGAAGCGAAGCTCTCGCCGAAGCTCGCTAAGGAGATCGCCGAGATAGCTGAAAGAAAGCTATTTGACCTGAAGATAGACTACTTAACGGCTCCATTGATACGTGAGCTCGTTAATTCAATTTTGTTGGATATGGGTCTGGAAAAATACAGACACAGGCTTACCAGGATTGGGATGCCGCTCCATGATGCGGAAGTCCTCCTAAAGAGATCAATTGAGTTCGGGGATTGGATGACTTTCATCGAAGAGGCCTCGGGATCAGTAATGAAAGAATACCTCCTGCTGAGCTTCCTTCCGAGAAGGATCGCTGACATGCATCTTCACGGGAAAATTGACATATATCCTATATCTGGATGGCTGACAACCTTTTTCTCCAAAACCATCAGCATAGGTCCTCACGATCCTCTAAGATCGGCCATGGAATTCTCTTCATCATTATTACATACGAAACATGAGGTAAGACTCCTTGGGTCGGAAGATGATCTTAAGGAATTTTTAGAATCCATGCCAGCTGATCTTCCCAAGAAGCCAATCCTATCTCTTAGATTCGGAAGGAGTATAGTCGAACTTTCCGAGAAACTCTCAAAGGTGCTAAAAGGTAACCTCAGGATGCTGATAAGCTTGAGCGAGTGCGATCTTCAGAAAATAGTAGCAGTCAGCAAGCAGTTAGACAGGCTGGGTCTCTCCTACGTATATTCTTTATCCGATGAAACGTATTTCAGCGGATTTCGCTTCAATGGAGACAATCAAGCCATTCACTCAATAATCTCTTTGAACGTGTTGGAGGCTGTAATGGAGAGCGACGGAGAGTTTCACGAGTCAATTACAAAGCTTAAGGCTCGGATAAAGCTGATCCTCCCGGTTCTAAGAAAGGGGCTTGATCTATTAGGGAAGTTTCACAAAGGGATCAGGCCTTGTTCGTTGATCGCTTTCAGCGGGTTGGTGGAAGCTTCAAAGCTTCTAGCAAGAGATTGGTCGGCAACAATTGAGGAGGCAGTAGAGCTGGAGCTGGATGTGCTTAAAGAATTATCTAAGGTTGTTCCTCAACAGGGAGGTGAGATTATGCTAGCCGGCAGGTGTCCAATATCTGCCGCAAGAAGATTCTTGCAGATGGATTCTCAACGATACGATGAGGAATTGGTAAAGCATCTAACGGGCG
>CAZILE010000104.1:0-3530 GCA_964540045.1 uncultured Nitrososphaeria archaeon
GGCTTTTTAAGTAGGCTTGCCTTCTAGAAGCTGAGATGGGTAAGCGTAAGATCGTCTCGGAGCCTGATGAGCTTGATGAGATGCCCGAAGCTGGGCCGACTGATGTCTACGGGGTGGTAGTCAAGCTTGTTGGAAATGATCGGGTCTTAGTTGACTGTAGCGATGGTAAGCGGAGGCTTTGCAGGATTAGAGGTCAGCTTAGGCGGAGAATCTGGATAAGGGAGGGCGACCTGGTCCTCGTCAGCCCCTGGGACTTCCAAAGCGATACGAGGGGAGATATTTGGTGGAGGTTCACTAGAGGTCAGGCCTCAAAGCTCGCTGCTCAAGGGGTTATCCCTGATTTTCTAAGGGAGAGGCTTGGAGCGTAGATCTCTCTTCAAACCTTTTTAACGGCTTACCCTAGGTTCATGCGGGAGTTTGGTTAAAGAGGATAAGCTTGAGAAAAAGATTAGGGCCAGAGAATATCGCTATGAGCGGGAGCAAAGATACCTGAGAAAGCGCTCCGAGCTGGACGAGGTCTTGGAAGAGGTCTTCGACCGCCGGACCCTGATGACTATTTACGAGCTAATGAATCGTGGTTTCATAAAAGATTTCTATGGAGTTGTGAGCGCCGGAAAGGAGTCCAGAATATATTATGCGGAAGGGAAGGGCGGCGAGCCCCTTGCCGTCAAGATATACTTGATTGTGAGCGCCGAGTTCAAGAAGAGGCGGGTGATGTATACTGCTCATGATCCCAGGTTTCAGCGTCTTCCAAAGGACTTCAGAGATTTCATCTACCTCTGGGCTAGGAGAGAGTATAGAAATCTAGAGGATGCGTATAAGGCTGGAGTTCCTGTCCCGAAGCCCTACTTCGTCCGCAACAACGTTCTCGGGATGCAGTTCATAGGCGAGAAGGGGCAGAGATACCCGCTTCTAGTTGAGGTTGAGCTGGAGCCTGACCTATATCCTAAGATATATGAGCAGGTGATGAACGCGGTAAAGAGGCTTTATCGAGACGCTAGTCTCATTCACGGGGACTTAAGCGAGTACAATATCTTCATCACCCCGGAGGACGAGATAATCTTGATCGATCTCTCCCAAGCCGTTAGGATCGAGCAGCCTGCCTCGGATGAGCTGTTTTTAAGAGATCTGAAGAACATCGTGAGGTATTTTGGGAGAAGAGGGGTTGATGTTCCGGAGCCCGAGGAGCTTTTCGCAGAGATAACTGGTAGAAGGCCCTTCGAGGCCTCGGCCTAAATATTTATCGTGAGTCTCTTTCCGTTTTCTCTGGAAGGAGGCCCCATGGAAGTTCAAGCACCTTTCTTCATGCTTAACATTCCTAAGGAGAGAGTCGGGGTTCTGATAGGGTCCCAGGGCTCGGTGAAGAGGCGGATCGAGGAGGCTCTGGGGGTCAAGCTCGTGATAGACAGCGGAGGCGGAACGGTTAGGATCGAGCTCGCGAAGAGGCCTGAGGAGGGAGGAGACCCGGTCGCCCTATTCAAGGCAAGGGACGTAGTTCAGGCTATTGGAAGGGGATTCTCCCCGGAGCGGGCTTTCAGGCTCTTCGAAGACGGCGTAATCCTAAGCGTGATAGACATAACCGACTACATCAAACCTACCAGAAACAACCTCGTAAGGGTCAGAGCAAGGCTCATCGGGAGAAACGGCAGAACGAGGAAGATAATCGAGGAGACAACCCATACCTACGTCTCGATCTACGGAGACACGGTCTCGATAATAGGAGAAGAGGAGGACGTGAAAGCTGCTGAAGAGGCCGTAATAGACCTGATCAACGGAGCGCCACACCCAGCCATATACAAGAAGTTAAACGAATACGCGAGATTAAGAAAACTGGGAGGGCTGAAGCCGGGTATTTAGCTAACATTTCCTCTTTTAATTTCAAAAAGTAAAACTTTATCAGAGGTAGCGAAAGAATCAAGTTTACTAGAACAGCGATGAAAATCCAATAGATTACTTGCGCCACATGGATAAGCCCTAGCAGTTGCGGTATTATGCATGGAGATCTGAGGCGAAGTAGATTATAGAATGCGTTATTAAATAAGCAATCAGGTGCGACGATGATTCCGAGTGATGATGCTGCTGACGAGTAAAACATCAAAATAGAGAATAGGAATATGCCGGTCAAACGGGACTTTAGTATCTTCTTCTCGATGAAGACCGATAGAGGGGTTGAAAGAATGGAAATAACCGGAATCAGAAACCTGGGGCCAAAGCTACCTCCTCCCCAAGGTAGATGCCAAGCCGAATAGAAGAGCAGGCTCGAACACAACAGCGCCATTATCAAGACCGCTAAATCGCTCCTGAAGGTCCTGAGATACCATAATCCTATAAACGAGGTAATCAGTATCGGCGTGATTAAAAGCAGCCCATTCTCTGGGGAAAGGAGAAGCAGGTAAACTCCGAGATGCGGCGGCGTCGAAAACATTAGGGAAAACTCAGCAGGTCTTTCTGGGTACCCGCTCCAAAATTTTTCAGGAAAGTTAAACGGCCCCCCAAAAAGCAGGCTATTATACAAGAGATGAAATAACCCAACAATTACCGTTGGAATGAAATAAATTAGAAACGTGATTAAGTCTCTCTTTGATCTATAAAAATAAGCGTAGAAATACATTGGTAAAAATAGTATTAGAGTTTGGTATTCTAGAAAGAAGCACATGGCCAACGAGATGGCTGCAAGCAAGTGATTCGATCTTTGTTTAAGTATCTGATAAAAAGCGAGCACGATGAAAAACATCGTGTATATATGGGGGAAGATGCTCCTGCCGAAAGCCGCTATGGGCGTACAAAAGATAATTATTAATGAGGATATGAAAGCCGCCTTTTCTCCTGCGATGTTCATGTTTATACGGTAGAGCAGCAGAGCGGAAATAGCCGTGATCACGATGGAGAATAGTTCTAAGCCTATATTCTCTAAGACCAGCGAATACGCGTTAACTGTTTTGAAAAGAGTCCTAAGAAGCCAGGCGTAAGGAGTTAAGAGCAGACTTAGACCTGGAGAAAACACCGAGTAATAGTGATCGTTTACGATCGCCACATCGCTTCCGGCAATCTCAGGATCGATTTCAAAGCTTCCTCTCGAAATTAAGGAATCTATTAACGCCCATCTGCTCTGCTCATGTGGAGTCATCTTCATGCTTACATTCAAAGCTAGGAGTAAGAAACACGTCAATAGTATCTTCTTTCCATTTTTCATATTTTTAAAATAGGGAATCCTTTAAAAATTATAAGTCTTGCTGGAGAATCCTTAGCGTCGCAATTATGAGGTTTAGCGGAGTTCGAAAGCCAATACCAAAATCTTTGGTTCTTCCTCTAGCCGCTTTCCTGATTCGGGTATTCCTCTGGTTATCCGGTCTTTGGAGGGCTCTAGGCTTAATCGAATACGATGGTGGCTTCTACATCTTTCTGGGGCGGAGTATCGTTTTAAGCCTGATGAACGGCGACTTTCAGCTGATCATCCGGATCCGGATGATCAGGAATTATATTTACATTAAGTGGCTCTTACAATAGGATGTTGACCATAGAATACCTGG
>CAZILE010000105.1:0-3474 GCA_964540045.1 uncultured Nitrososphaeria archaeon
TCGGGCATCTCGGATGGAACCTGCACCCGCTCGGCGGGTTTATCGGATTCGGCACTTCTCCTTTCAGCTCCAAGACCTTTCTTTCCTTCATCGGCCTGGGGACGGGGATCGAATTTATGAGAGACTTAGTGTATGGATGGAGCGGGTTCTGGAAAAGCTTCTCAGTGGGAGCATACTCAACTATCTTCCCCAAGTACATTACGACTATCGTATCTGCTATGTATTTCGCTACCGCTAGATCGTGAGTTATGAAGATGTAAGTCAGGTTAAGATCGCGCTTAAGCCTAAGCATCAACTCCAAGATCGACGCCCTAAGCGATACATCTATCATCGAGACGGGTTCGTCAGCAACTATGAACTCAGGTCTCATGATTATCGCCCTTGCTATCGCAACTCGCTGCCTTTGTCCGCCGCTAAGCCCTCTTGGATAGAGATTGTAAAAGTTCTCAGGCGGAGTCAAGCCGACCTGCTCCAAGGTTCTCAAAACTCTCTCCTTAACCTCATCTCCCTCAGCTAAGCCGTGAATCTTGAGTGGGTGAGCTACCTGCTCGCCTATCGACATCCGAGGATTGAGGGAAGCATAAGGATCTTGGTATATCATCTGCATCCTCCTCCTAAGCCTTCTCAGCGCCTCACCCCTCAGATTTGTTATGTCTTGTCCGTCAAAGAGTATCTTCCCTGATGTCGGGTCGACGAGCTTGACCACAACTCTTCCAAGGGTCGTTTTTCCGCAGCCGCTCTCACCGACCAACGCCAGAGTTTCTCCGCGCCTAACTGTTAACGTTACCCCATCGACAGCTCTAACAAAGAGCCTCTGCCTGCTGAGAAGTCTCTCTAAGAAGCTCTTCTCAACCGGAAACCACTTACGGATATCAACTAACCTTAGAATCTCGCTCACTTGCTCTCACCTCCATAAAGATGACACTTGACCATCCTTCCATCAAACTCAACTTGGTTCGGAGACACCTTCTTGCATATCTCCATCGCCTTCGGACATCTGGGCCAGAACCGGCATCCCTTTGGCGGGTTCCGCATATCTGGTGGATTACCCGGAATGAATTTTAACTCCATCTCGGATTTCTCGATATCGGGAATAGATTCTAGGAGAAGTTCCGTGTATGGGTGAAGAGGATCAGCTGAAATCTTTTCTGAGCCGCCCACCTCACATAGTTCCCCGGCGTACATTACCGCTACTCGATCGCTTCTCTCAATGACCAATGCTAGATCGTGTGTTATTAGGAGTATCGCCATCTTCATACTCTCCTTTAGCTCGTATAACAAGTCCATTATCCTCGACTGGACTATGACGTCCAATGCCGTGGTGGGCTCGTCAGCTATCAAGAGATCTGGGTTGAGCGCCGTCGCCATAGCTATCATAACCCTCTGCCTCATCCCACCGCTCAGCTGATGTGGGTAGTCCCCCACCCTATCTGAGGAGATGCCCACTCTCTCGAGAGCTTTTACGGCCATCTCGCGGGCCGCCTTCTTCTCAATTTTCATGTGAACTAGGATTGATTCCACAATCTGATCCTCTATCCTACGGAGAGGGTCTAGGGATGTTAGCGGATCTTGGAAGATCATTCCTATATTCTTTCCCCGAATCTTTCTAAGCTCCTTTTCTGGAAGCTCTAAGAGGTTTATACCTTTCAGCAATATTTTTCCGCTAACTATCTTCCCGGGCGGGGGGACCAGCCTCACTATTGATAAGCCTAAGCTCGATTTTCCCGATCCAGATTCTCCAACCAGCCCCAATAGCTCGCCTCTTCTTATGGTAAGAGTTACACCATCTACTGCTTGGACCACTCCTCCCTGAGTGAAATAGTAGGTCTTGAGATTCTCCACTCTCAAGAGGTCCTCCATTTCAGGATCTCACCTCCCTCGCCCCGAGGTACTCGGCGATGCTTTCCCCTATGAATGTGAACCCTACCGCGAGTATCATTATCATTAGACCTGGGAATGTGATCAGCCACCAGTATCCTGAAAGCAGGTATGGGTGCCCAGCTTTCAGATCAAATCCCCAATCAGGCGTCGGAGCCGGGACGCTTAAACCGAAGAAGCTTAGACCAGCTTCGGTTAAGACCACATCCGCCACACTGAGCGTAAAGACTACTGCGATTATGGAGACTACGTTCGGGAAGATATATCTGGTGAGAATTGTTAAGGGCTTTGCTCCGATCGCTTTCGCAGCCTCGACGTAAAGCTGCTCCTTGATGCTCAGGGTTTGGCCTCGAACCATCCTGAAATATGTCGGAACATAGACCACCGCTATTGAGATCGCGGTATTGATTATTCCCGGCCCCATCGCCGCGGCTATTGCTATGGCTAGGATCAAGCTTGGAAAGGCGTAGATCGCATCCATGATCATCGCTAGAACTCTGTCAAGCAGACCCCCGACATAGCCTGAGATCAATCCCATAGGAACTCCAATGAGCATCGAGAATAATGTTGATAAGAAGACTACGAGTAGTATTGTTCTCGCGCCGTAGATCACCCTACTCCACATATCCTGACCTATCTTATTGGTTCCGAAGGGATGCTCCCAAGATGGGGGGAGCAAGCTCGGCGCAACGGTTCTCGTTGGGTCATATGGTGTTAGAAGAGGGGCGAGTACTGCTAAAAGTATTACGAAGATCACCATCCCTGCTCCGATAATGCCCAGCGCGCTCAGCCTGATTCTCGGAACGAGCTTCACAAGGATTGGGCGGAACGTGTACATGAGACGCACCTCCTAGTACCTTATCCTCGGGTCAATGTATGCGTAAAGTATGTCAACAAGCAGGTTCACCACCGAGACTATTATCGCGAAGAAGACGACCGTGCCTTGAACCGTCGTGTAATCCCTGTATTCTATTCTCTCCAGAAGGAAGGTCCCCATCCCAGGCCAGCTGAACGTCGTCTCGGTTAGGATCGCACCCGTCATCAGCAGGGCCAGTTGAAGACCCATCATAGTCATTACCGGAATGAAGGCATTCTTGAGCACGTGAAGAAGTATCTTATATTCTGGAACTCCTCGTGCTCTTGCGGCGACGACGAAATCCTGCCTCATAACCTCCTCAACACTTGTCCTAGTAACTCTGCTGAAGACGCCGGAAATCACAAGCCCTAGGGTTAGGGAGGGGAGTATTAGATGTCTTAGGGAGCTTATCAAGCTATCTAATTTTCCCGATATTATGCTATCCAATACGTAGAGGCCGGTAATCACAGGAGGCTCAAGCCCCGGGTCTATCCTCCCCGCAACCGGTAGGATACCTAACCATACAGAGAAGAGGAGTTGGAAGAGCATCCCTATCCAAGGAATGAATAATGCGTAGGTAACCGCGCTGTAAATCTTGACCGCAGAGTTTGTTTTCCCGCCCTTCCATCCGCCTACAGATCCTAGGACTATTCCGAGGATTATGCTCATGATGAAGCCCCAGATCGCGAGTTCTATGGTTGCTGGAAGATGATCCATTATCTCAGCTAGCACAGGTCTCT
>CAZILE010000106.1:0-3458 GCA_964540045.1 uncultured Nitrososphaeria archaeon
TTGGGACTACTGTTATAACGTTTTCGAGAGCTGGTTTGCTTCTGTAAAGATTTAAAGCGCGTTGAGGTTGATGATCGAGTTGGGATGATTTTCGTTGACAGTAGGGAGGCGGTGAAAGCGAGGGAGATCTACGGGATGCTGGCTAGGGTGCTTGGCCGGCAGGTTGGGGTGAAGAAGCTTGATGTCGGCGATTATCTTCTTGATGGAGTTGAGGCTGTCGCACTAGTTGAGCGAAAAACGATTACAGATTTGCTGAACTCAATGAAGCCTGATGAGACCGGCCGTGGGAGAATCTGGTCTCAGCTCGATCAGCTTGAAGAGCTTGATTCATGTGAGAAAATTCTCCTGGTTGAAGGCTGGCTTGGAATGATCAGGAAGGTTACGAGATGGAATGAGGCGAGCGTCTATAGGCTCGTCGAGAGCATTCAAAAATCTTACGAGGATTTGGTCGTAATCTTCACCCCCGACTGGAAGGGGACAGGACACTATCTCATCACGAAGTATAAGAGCCTTCAGGAGCGGAAGGAGCCTAGGGATCTTAGGTTGAGAGCGAGCTCGGTCTCAAAAACTCTTGAAGAGCAGGCGCTATATCTGATCGAGGGACTTCCTAGGGTTGGGCCGACTCTTGCTAAAGCTCTCCTGAGAGCTTATGGGTCGGTTAGGGGGGTTATCGACGCTCTGGCCCTGAAGCCCGCTCCTATAATCAGGGATGAGGTCGCAAAAGCCTTGGGTAAGCGCCCCCCGGAGCCCGTGATAAGGCAAGCGAAGGAAGTCGTCCTTAAGCGGGTTGAAATGGACTGATCACTCGAGAGCTCCTCAAGCGACCTCCTGAGAGACTTGAGCCATCCTTCATGCTTCCTTCAATAACTCTCATAGACTTTGATCAAAGTAATCACTCGCTTTACTCCAGCTTTGAAAACCGCCTCATGAACATCTTTCATAAGTTCTAGAGCTTCATCTAAGGTCTCCGATTCGATGATCATCCTCCGTCGGTTGTCGAGTGTTTCGCTCCTTCTCCTTAAGCGCTCTTACCGCATAGGCTGTGAGCTTTGAGAGGCTCGTTTCCTCCCAACTGGAATCACGTTGAACTCCAAGATCACCATATACGCATGAGAAGGAATCAATCTCGCTTATTTTTCATATCCTCAGATCGCGCAACAACCGATCTCACTCCCGAGCTTGAAGAAAGCTAAAATCTTCCAAGCGGTCATTTAATTTGAGCTCCTCGATGAAGAATACGGGACAGGCTGACCGGTGATCGATACTCAGTCCCCTGAGAGGATCTCTAACAATAACACTCCAACCACTTCAAGATACTTTGAGTGGAGCCCCGGGCGGGATTTGAACCCGCGACCTGCGGCTTTCCCTCAGCTCGTTACGAGGCCGCCGCTCTACCAGCTGAGCTACCGGGGCTGCGTTTTCAAGGTTTTCTTGCTTGGATTTAGGTGTTATAGGCTTTGGGTTAGGGCTGTTAAGATCGTTATTAGGGCGAGGATTAGGGTGAGGAAGTGGGGTTTGAGCTTCTCCGAGGCTTTCAGCAGGAGGGCGATCACGAGTATCGAGGATGTTATCGCCGTGATGCTCGAGGATGCTAGAATTAGGGGAGGGGCCGTTATCACGGCTTGCTCATGGATTAGGGCCACGTAGATCATTCCTCCGAGAGTTGCTGGGATGCTCATGAGAAATGAGAGCTTCAAAGCCGCTAGTGGGTGATGGCCTAGAGCGAGAAGAGCGAGTATAGTTACGCCGCTCCTACTTACGCCCGGAAGAGCTGAGAACCCTTGAGCCAACCCAGCCAAGACCCCGTCCCTGAAGGGGCTGAAGCCAGCCGATCCCGCCTTTACGATCATCCTCTCTCTAATCCATAAGAGAACACTCATGAGAACGTAGAGAAAGCCTATCATCAGCATAGATACCTTGTCAAGGAACTCTAGACCTCCGGCGACGAAGCCAGCTAATGGGGCGGCCGTAACCCCGGTCGCCAAGGTTGAGAGTGTTAGGAAAATAAGCAGCCTTCGACCTTCCCCACTAGATCGTAAGCCCTTCAAAATTTTAAGAACATCTTTTCTGAAGTAGATTATCGCCGCGGCCGCCGTCGAGCCGTTCAGAAATAATCCGAGGAGATATGCTGTGGAAGGAGAAAATCCCATCCAATAGAAGAGTAGAAGCAATATTGTTTTGCTGCTCACCGGAATCCACTCGAAGATTCCCTGCGCCAAGCCCGAGACTACGCCAAACAACAGCTCCTGATACTCCTCCAAAGCCCCCAATCCTCATTAAACTGGAGAACAATATACCTTCTGCCCCCACTTGAAATGCTGAAATACGGGCTGGATTATTGATGATTTCAGAGGCTCGTGATAAAGCTTCCGGGAAGAGTAAGAGAGAAAGAGTGCAGCTTATGCGGGGAGAAATCTAAGTGTATATCGGAGAGCATAGGAGTATGCGTTAGATGTTTGAGGGAGAAACCTGATGAAGCCCTAGCTCATGCTGAGGAAACTCATCGAGAAAGTAGGAGGAGGTTCGGGCTTCCTCCAATCCCCCCTAGAAGCAGAGACGGGATAAGATGTGGACTGTGTGACGCCGATTGCATAATCGGTGAGGGCGAGGTCGGATACTGCGGCCTAAGGAGAAACGTCGGCGGGAGGCTTAAATCCCTCGTCGACGAAAAACATGCCCTACTTCATTACTACCTGGATGCTCATGTAACAAACTGCTGCGCCGCATGGTTTTGTCCGGCTGGAACGGGTTTAGGATACCCGACTTACGCGGCTAAAAATGGGCCGGAGTACGGCTACTATAACCTCGCCCTATTCTTCTATGGATGTAGCTTTGACTGCCTATTCTGCCAAAACTGGTCTCATAAGAACCTGAGAGCCGGAAAGCTCGTCTCCGCAGATGAGATAGTGCAGTATACTCTCCAAGACAGCCGAATCACATGTTGGTGCTGGTTTGGAGGATCACCCGAGCCTCAGCTTCCCTTCGCGCTTAATGCGTCTAAGAAAATCCTTGAAGAAAAATCCGAGAGGAGAATAACCAGAATCTGCTTTGAGTGGAATGGATGCGGTATGAGAAGCTTGGTTAAGAAGGCTGGAGAGCTAGCTTATGTGAGCGGAGGAAACATCAAGTTCGATCTAAAAGCATACACCCCCAGCGTTCATAAAGCCTTAACCGGAAGAGATAATGAGAGAGTGTTTGAGAACTTTGAGCTGATTTACGAGGAATTCTATGAGCGGAGGAAAGGTGTCCCAGTTCTGAACGCCACGACATTACTGGTTCCTCACTACGTCGATGAGTACGAGGTATCTAAGATCGCTGAGTTCATCGCTAGCCTGAGCCCCGAGATACCCTATAGCCTCCTCATATTCCACCCGGACTATCTTATGAGAGACGTCACGGTTACCCCGAGGAAGCAGGTTGAGAAATGCTATCAAGCCGCGAAAAAGTATCTGAAAAAA
>CAZILE010000107.1:0-3233 GCA_964540045.1 uncultured Nitrososphaeria archaeon
TATTATCACCCAAGTGTTCGGGGTTGGATCTCCACCAACGTAGTTTATGTTCGCAGCCCCCTCCGACCTCAGTCTCTTAGCTATCAATGCGAGTTTCATGGGATCGACCTCAACGCCAGCATTCTCCAAGCCTCCCCTAGGATGAGAGATGTCCCAGTTCTGACAGAATACGCAATGGAAGTTGCATGAGACGAAGAATATTGTCCCAGATCCGCCCTGTCCTTCTGTTCCTATAAGGGGGGCCTCTTCGCCATGATGGTGGAAGAAGGATGCGACGTAAGCCTTGTTCGTTAATCCACATACCCCCCTTCTTCCCGAGGTCCTATCAACCTCGCACCTCCACTCGCAAAACCTACACTTCTTCAGAATTCGCCTCGTGAGCTCTATCTTTAAGTCTAGATAGGAAGGATCAGCAGGCTTAAGCCTTTCCTCGTCAACGCCTGCTCCGAACATCTCCTTGAAAAGCTCTTCAGACTCGTCATGAAGTTCGTCGTGAACCTCCCATAGCTTCTCCTCGTTGAGCTCGGTTATGTTTCGGGGGGCTCTGATCGATTTGACTATCATGAATTTCGCTGGGGTCTCGTCGAGCATCACAGATCGATACCACCTCAGCCTTTTAGAGACCTCCGGGTTTTTCCAAACCAGATATGCGTCAGGTCTGAGCATTTTGATCCACAAGCCTCTCCAAGAGATAGATCCTAGATTTAGGTAAAAAGGCTTCTCCAGCTAGTCCTTAAAGGATGGCAGCCTAACCCCCCTCTGACCCTGATATCTTCCGGAATATGGTTTATCCACAGGAGAGGATAGCTTGGCGAAGACTACGTGAAGGAATCTGTCTCCTGCATAAAGCTTCACCGGAAACTCTCCTCCCACGAGCTCTATCGTCAGCTCCCCTTCGAAGTTCGCGTCGATTATGGTCGGAGGTATGCTCAGACCTATTCTAGCATAACTACTCCTCAGATTCACGAAGCCCATGAGATCCAGCGGAAGCTTGAGGTACTCTTGAGTGTGGAGAAGAACATGCTCCCTCGGCCCTATTATGAAGCTCTCGCTCTCCTCAAGTTCGTAGAACTCGGCCGCAATGTCATCACGATGAACGTCGAAAACACGGTTCACAGACTTCATTCTAGCGATCTGCCTCCCTATTCTGAGATCCAGCCCATTCTCCCTAACGACATCCTCCCTAAATGGTTCTATCACGAGCCTCCTGCTTCTAATGTAGTTCCAGAGATCAAAATCGCTTAGAATCAACTTCTCCCCCAGCTTAAGTTTGTGTCCAAAGGGGGTTTAAAGAAAGTTATCCTAAACGATGATCCTCCAATTCTCGGGGTAACCCGATGATAATCTTTCGGTTACACCTCGATCACGTCCAAGTCCTTTGGAGCATAAAATCTTCCCTTAAATTCCCTTGAAAGCATTTCGAAGAGCCTTGGGAGATCATCCTCCATCTCAGGATAAAGGTGCGTTATTATCAGGACCTCTGGATTGACCTCAGCCACGATCTTCAGAAGGTCTTCAGCAGATGTATGCTTCCCCTTAAGCTTGTCCGCGGGGAAGGAGCATTCCTGAATTAGGACGGTGGATCCCCTGGCGAGATCTATTAGATTTCGATCAGGCACAGCATCCCCCGAGTAAGCTATCGAAAGATCATCAAGGTCGATCCTATAGGCTACTCCCCTGAAATGCTCAACAGGTTTGGAGCACACCCTGACGCCGGGCTTGATTGTTAAACAGTCGTCCCAAAGTTCATGAACCTCCACTATATCGCGACATCCCAAATCTGAGAGATAGCCGAAGAGCCTTCGATCAGTGATCATTAGGTCAAGCCACTTACCGATTTGATAGGGTCCCAGGATTAGCAGTTTTTCTCCCTCGGTGAGAGCTCTAATCTTTAGAAGCGGTAGGAGGTCGGATACGTGGTCTAGGTGGAGATGGGTTATTAAAACTGCTTGAATACTCTTCAAATCAACCTTAACTCTTCTGAGCTTCTCGATCACGCCCGGGCCGACATCAAGAAGAATTCTCAGTCCCTCATCCGTCTCGAGAAGAATTCCAGAGGAGAACCTTGACTCCGTAGGTATTATTGATCCTGTTCCAAGAAAAATGAGCTTGAGCAAGATCACTCTCTCCGAGACAGTATATCTATCCATGGATTGTCAGCAAGATAAGCGGGAAGCCTTTGATCATTCCTCGAAGGGACACGCGTGCTTACCTTTAACTCTCGTTGCTCCAAGGCACCTTTAGGTTGAACTACTGTTCTCTCTAGCTTGCTCAATCTGCTCGCTAAGCTTTTCTGCTCCTTCTCAAGCCTCTCAAGCCTTGCTTCAATCTCTTCAAGAGATCTTAGAAGCCTTGAGATCTCGCTCCTAAGCTCGATGAGATCTTGACCCCCGACCTTAGCCTCCCCCCTAGCTTTACTCTCCTCTCGAGGAATTTCCTGGATCTTCTTGATTTTCGGAGGGATGAGCTCCTCAGCACCAAGTTTGTCGTAGATTACTAATCCGAAGCCATGCAAAGCCATCACGCTTTCATCTATTGCTCTCGCATATTTTCTGGGAACTGCTATACACACCCCCTCAAACCTAGACTTCAGCTTCTCTGCTTGTAGGAGCGCATCTTGTAGGGCTCCTTTGCTGATGAGAACCTCTTCGTCTAGAATGCTCACCACAAGCTCCCTTTTACCATCTGAGAGGATGAGCCTACTGGAGTACGCGGACTCGGGATCCTTTCCTCTCTCCACTTCATAGAACCCTTCCTCCTCATAGATCGCCGAGATCACGTCCTCGGGGCTGAGCCTCCTACGCAACATTCATCCATCCCTCCATCCTTTCCCATCTCCACTCATAATCGACCGGAATAGCATAACCGTAGACTATGCAGCCTCTCCATACAGAATACTTTGGATCGCCAACTATCAAGACTTCCACGTTTTCGATCCCTTTCATGGAAAGCATTTCCTTAAGCTTTTGATCAGCCTTAACCGCTACTCCCTCTAGATTTTCGGGAACGCTCCAGCCGAAATTCCCACCAGAAAGGAGAATCTTCGAGTAAAGGTGCGGCTGCAGCTCGATTGAGCATCTCTCGACGGACGTTATGACGGCTTCGGCCATGTCCATCATCCCATAGAAGTAGGTGTCCCCGAGCTTAATGTCGCTGGGCTTAGGCATACCACGTGTGAAGTAGCTTTGGAAGATCTCATGACTCGGATTAAAAACGAACTCTCCGATCAGAAA
>CAZILE010000108.1:0-3204 GCA_964540045.1 uncultured Nitrososphaeria archaeon
ACGATTTGCGGCTTAGGAGGCCGCCGCCTTATCCATGCTAGGCCACGGGCCCTTTTCTCACATTTCATGACTTGCTTTCACCCAGTCTTTAAGTCTTACTCGGTCAATTTTCAGACAAGGTAAAAGGTGAATGCTGTTAGAAGCACCGCCCCTATGCTGGTTGATATCAGGTTCACCGTATGCGTGTTAATCCAGGCTGCACCCGAGACTTTTCTCGCGGGCTGGTTACAGTGGTAACTGTTTTCAACGATCCTCCCACACACTTCACATTCATATTTCGCTTGAACCCCCGCTCCTAGAACGCTGTCTAGGGTCATTCCTATAATCCCCGACGGTATTAGTAAAATTGCTAAAGATAACGGAGCTATCCCTATCGCCCAAGCCAAGGTCGCTAAGATTATTAAAGCGATGAGCCCCCCGAGGTAACCATATATCGAGACAGCTCCCGGAGTCCCTTTCTCAACCCTCCTCAAATTCGTTATTAGCCTCGGCTTACCTCTATATAATAAGCCGACCTCGGTCGCCAAGGTATCCGCAAAGGCCGTTCCAATCGCTCCCAAGTAGCCGGCAGCCATGAGTGAGCCATCCATGCTTCCTGGAATTCTTGAGAAAATTATTACAAAAGTGGGCGCGAGACCATTTGCCAAGACATTCCTCCAACTCCTAATCCAGTTTTTCTCCACGATCTCCTCCCTCACGACCTTAACTCTGAACCTCGTCGCAGCTGCCGACACGAGGAAGAAGGTAAGAAGCGCCGCGAAGTAGCTTAAACCAGCGAAGACTATCGTTACATATCCTATGAAGATCGACGCGATCACGCCCCTCGAGTCCAGAATCCTAAATCTAAGCGAGGCTATCGAGATCGCCGCCAGAATTATCACAGCCTCAAGCTGAACGATCAAGTTAAGAGATGTCAACTCGATCCGAGAGCCTCCCTAATCCCACTTACATCACTTAAACTTACCTCAACCTGAACGGCCTTCTCTAAGTTCTTAATCGAGATCTTCCCCTCTTTCTCCTCCCTTTCCCCAACTATCGCGGCGAACCTTATCCCATGCTTTAACGCATACTCGATTGCCGTCGGAACCCTCCTACCCATCACATCCACCTCGACCGAGTAGCCGATTTTCCTCAAGAGATGCGCAACCCTCGCAATATAGCTGAGCGAAACTCCCGAGACCCCTATCAAAAGGATCTGAGGGCGAGAAGGCTTAGGTCTCCCAACGTCATCTCTCTCAAGCATATATTGCATGATCCTCGTTATCCCTATTGCGCATCCCACTGCCGGAGTGGGCTTTCCCCCGAAGAGCTCAACAAGCCCATCATATCTTCCTCCGCCGTTAAGCGATACTTGAACTTGATGAACCCCTTGCTCGAAGATAAACCCGTCATAATATTCCAGCCCTCTGGCCATCCCAGGTGAGACAATTATCTCAGATTCGACACCACCAGCCACAGCGATCTCAACTATCTCCTGAAGGTTCTCCAAGCATTTCCTAGATCTCTCCCACGAAGAGAGAATATCATCAGCTCGCTTGAAGATCTCTTTGCGATCCACTCCTTCCAGCCTAACGAGCTCCTCAACAGCTTTAACCACCTCTCCTCCGACCTCGAGCCCAGCCATGTATTCAAGAGCCTGAGAGAGCATCTTTCGATCAAGCATAGATAAAATTCTGTTCTGAGAGGATTCATCAACCCTCTCCTCTCCCAGTAAGTTTCGGAGAATCCCTATATGCCCGACCTTGAAGAAATGTTCCCTTAAGCCTATCCTATTGAAAACCTCATAACTCACTTGGAGTATCTCGGCATCCGCGAGCGGGTTCTTACTTCCAAGAAGCTCAAACCCTCCCTGCCAGAACCTCCTTCTCCTGCCCCACTGAGGCTCATCATAACGATAGCAGTCGGCGATGTATCCCAACCTTATCGGAAGAGGCCACGCCTTAAGCTTCGTTGAGACGAGCCTCGCGATCGAAGCAGTAACCTCAGGTCTCAAGACGAGCCTTCTACCAGCTTTATCTTCGAAGTCGAACATTCTCTCCCTGATCTCCTCGCCGGACTTAGCTGCGAAAAGCTCGTAATATTCGATAGTAGGAGTCTCGACTTCAAGGTAGCCATAGAGCCTGAACACCTCCCTGATAGCATCCTCTATCCTCCTCTTCAAAGCCATCTCATCTGGCAGAAGATCATCCATACCCCTCGGCGTATCCACGGGCATCAACCCACACCTATAATCCCCCAGATAATATCTATTCCGTTAAGGCAAACATTATATTGTAAAAGTTATTATTTACATTTCCTAAAATCAGCAATCTTAATCTCAAAATTAATTTCACCTAGAGCTAAGAAAAGAAGAAAAATAGGAGAAGCCATCACACGCTTCCCAAGCTGCGATAAATTAGACTTCTCCATACGAGAAGAGAATTCTCACCACCCAAGAGGCTAACTTATATTTGAGCTAATGCACGTTATTCTTGAAAAACTGTGAACCGCCCGACGCATTCTCAATGCATCTACTTCAGAGACGGGCTATGCGCGCTCAGAGGCGTACAGGTTCCACCAAATGGCCCAGCGTGCCCGAGCTTCACGCCCAACACAGCACAGATTTCAGATTTTCCCCAGAATTCATTTCAGCCTTTAGCGCCTCCACCAGCTCAACCCCTTCGGCTAGCGTCGAGTCCATTTTATCCGAGGATGATGTGGAGGATGAGAAGAAGGTTTATGCGGAGAATGAGATACGGCTGGAGAAGATAGTTCGAGCATTAGTCCAAGAAATGGTCTTATCGTTAGAGCATCCATATCAGAAATTATTCTAACCTCATTTGCGATGACTAACGTGAAGAGCTATCATCTAAGAACACCCGCTGGTGATGCGAGATCTCACGCTATCGAAGGCGGTCTTCCCTTCACGAGTTCGAAGGATAAGGCTGAATAAACAGAGCTCAAAAAAGAGCCAAGAGAATATTATGTGGGGCCGCTGGGATTCGAACCCAGGACCTCGCGGGCTCTCGCCTCGAGAGAGGTCCCGAGCCGCGAATCATAGCCAAGCTAGACCACGGCCCCCACGCCTCACGTAAACTAGTTGTTCTATTTTTAGCTTTACCGAGAAACCTCAGATTAAGGTTATTAATTGTTCCTTACCACTCATACCAAGCCCCGGTAGCTCAGCTGGTAGAGCGGCGGCCTTGTAAGCCGCAGGTCGCGGGT
>CAZILE010000109.1:0-3145 GCA_964540045.1 uncultured Nitrososphaeria archaeon
GACGAGCTGAACGAAACGATAGCCGAGCATCTCGAGAGATTGATGGAGCTTAGAGAGGAAGCGCAGAAGTTCAACCTCACAAGCTTGGTGGAGAAGCTGAATCAGACGATCTTCATGCTTGAGGAATTAGCGGATAGGCTAGAGTCAGCAAACCTCAGCTTCGGAGAAGCTATGAAGGAGCTCGCCTCAGCCAAGGTCGTTATAGCCCACGCGGAGAAAATCCTGGAGGAGGCTTCAAAGGAGGATGAGCTGAAGTCCCGGATGTCGGAGGAGCTGGGCAAGGCCATCGATAAGCTTGAGAGGAAGCTAGACGATCTACGAGAAAGCTTGGAGAAGCTCGTGGGTCAGGAGGGATCCGAGGAAGCGAACGAGACGCTGTCGATGGTTGGAAAGCTTGTGGAAGAGGCTAAGGAAAACCTCGATAAGGGCGTCTTGGACATGGCCTCGAAGCTGGTGAACGAGGCAGAGAAAATGATAAAATCGGTAGAGCATAGGATAGAACATCTGGAGAAGATTATCGAAGAGCACGGTAAGTCGAAGATCTCGCCTGTGAGCGGCGAGGAACATGAGGGAGAAGAGTATGAGAGTATGGGCGGACATCACTAAGAAGAAAAACCATCTTTCACATCTTTTTCCTTTGATTCTCATATGCATTTTTCACAAATTCTAGGAAGATCGGGGATGGCTTGTTCGGCCTGCTCTTGAACTCGGGATGGAACTGGACCCCAACTATCCACGCGTCCTTTAGCTCTATTCCGCATATCGTGTCGTCGAGCTCATCATATGCTGAAACCACTAGACCCTTCTTCTCAGCAATCTTAGCATATTTGGGGTTTATGTGGTATCTATGTCTAAACCTCTCGACAACCTTCTCAGCTCCATATGCTTCTCGGAGCTTTGTTCCCTCAATTAGCTTGATAGGTCTCCCACCGAGCTTCATAGTCCCGCCCTTAAGCTCTACCCCCCGTTGCTCCCTTAAGAGATCGACAACCGGATGAGAGGTGTTCGGGTCGACTTCGGTCGAATGGGCATCTCTTAGCCCTAAAATGGATCTGGAAAAGGCGACGAAGAGAAGCTGTGCTCCGAAGCATATGCCTAGTAAAGGTATCCTATTCTGGATCGCGTACTCCGCCGTCATGATCATTCCCTCAACGCCTCTTGCGCCGAATCCGGGTGTAAGGAGAATTCCGCCGACATTATCGAGAACTTTAAGCCTGCTTGAATCGGCCTCGAATTCCTCGGTTTCCATGAGAACTATATCTGCTCTTAACCCAAGCTCCGCGGCAGATGCTTTCAGCGCCTCAATTATGCTTATGTAGCTATCGGATATCATACAATATTTTCCTGGAAGAGCTATCTTGACGCGGTCGTGCGGCTCCTTAAACCTCTTGACAAGTCCACTCCACTCGCTGAACATCCGGCCATCAGGCCTTCTCTTAGGAAGCCTCAGTAGATCACAAATTATCTCCCCGAGCCTCTGCTTCTCGAAGATCATCGGAAGCTCGTAGGGCGTCTCTAGATCCGGGTCCGAGATAACCGCGTGCTTCGGAACATTACAGAACAAGCTTATCTTCTGCTTAACGTCGTCCGGCAACTCTACGCTACTTCTCCCTATAATTATGTCCGGCTGGAGACCCATGCTCTGAAGGGTCTTGACACTGTGCTGAGTTGGCTTCGTCTTAAGCTGGCCGACGGTCTCGAGGAATGGGACTAGGGTTACGTGAATTAAAGCGATCTTGTCCTTGCCTAGTTCTAGGATTAACTGCCTGAGAGCCTCGAGGAAGGGCATAACCTCGATGTCTCCAACAGTTCCGCCTATCTCAACTAGGAGAACATCTGGGTTAAGCCTCTGCGCAGCCTTCCTAATCCTCCTCTTTATCTCATCCGTTATATGTGGAATGACTTGAATTGTTTTCCCAAGAAACTCTCCAACCCTCTCCTTTAAGACCACGCTCAGGTAGATCTGACCGGAAGTTATATTATTAGAAGGATGCATGTTCATGTCCAGAAAGCGTTCGTAGGTTCCGAAGTCTTGATCGATCTCAGCAAGCCTGAATTTGTATCCTGGAGCTGCCTCGAACTCCCAGACCTCCTCGCAGACAAAGACCTCTCCATGTTCTATCGGATTTAAGGTTCCTGGATCGACATTCAGATAGGGATCTATCTTAACGGCGTCAACCTTATACCCCCTGAATTGGAGTATCTTCCCTATCGAGGCTGCGACCACGCCCTTTCCTAGACCGCTTAAAACTCCTCCAGTAATGAAGATCAACCTAGTATCCAATCTTTCCTCCATCCAACAGACCCACCTCGACCTCTCTAAGTAAAAACCTTGACCTCAGGGCTACTAGGTGATAGTCTCTAGGTCCTCTGAGCATATCCTATCAGATCCTTAACAGACTTAAACCCATTCTCTGAAAGAAATTGCTTCAGCCCATCAACTATCTCACCGAATATATTGAGATCTCTTCGAGCGATCGCGGATCCAACTCCAATAGCCGTCGCTCCAGCTAAAATAAACTCTAAAGCGCTTCTCCATCCATCGACTCCACCCACCCCGATCAATGGGATATCCGGAAACTCCCTATGTATATCGTAAACCGCTGCCAAGGCTATCGGCCTTATACATGGGCCTGAGAGCCCTCCGAAGACGTTTGACAGTATTGGGGTCATGGAGTTCACGTTTATTGCCGTAGCCCTGATCGTGTTTATCGCCGTAATCCCGTCGGCTCCGGAGCTCAGGTAGCGGTCGATAATCTCTGCTTTGGCCTGGAAGATCGAGATCTTCACGAAAACTGGTTTGGATGATATACTCTTAACAGCTTTGATTATCTCGGACGCTAGGCCTACATCTGATCCGATCTCCACTCCATATCCCCTCACATGCGGACAGGATAGGTTGAGCTCGATTCCATCGCATCCGGCCTCCAACATCCTCTCAGCAACAGCCCGGCACTCGGCTTCGCTTCCACCTCCTACGCTGGCGAAAATCGGTATCTTAATGACCTCTCTCGCCTTCCTCAACTCTTGCTCAAATTTGAGCGCGCCAGGGTTAGGGAGCCCCATAGCATTGAGGTAGCCGAACCCAAGATCGACGAAAACCGGGTTCGGATAGCCTTCTCTGGCGCTCTTGGTGATTGTCTTG
>CAZILE010000110.1:0-3126 GCA_964540045.1 uncultured Nitrososphaeria archaeon
TTCTCAGGTCTATTGGCCTCCAGTCCAGGCGGGTGGAGAGGCCGGACTTCACATATCCTACAACTTCGAGGGGTAGGGGGGACTCCGCACGGCTTAAGACCTCGATTTCCGTCGGCCTTATCTCAGCCCCAACCTTGGCTACGGGCTTCTCCAAGACCCTTCCCCTGACAGCAATGAAGTCATGAAGCCCGAGCCTCAGCGCCTGCTCGAAGAGCTTTCCCTGATCTTTGGAGACCGTTACTTGCCCGATCCCGCTCCTATCTCTAATCCAGATGAACCTAAACCTTCCAACATCCTTTATCCTATCGACCCATCCCGCGACCTTAACCTCCTCATCCGCCCCAGGCCTAAGCTCTCCGATATAATGGCTTCTGAGCATCTTCCATCCTCCGCCAGCAGGGACTAAATAAGAACTTTTCCTAGGATTGGGTTAAAGCAGGCTGCTTTCGATCGCTTTAACCGTAGCTCTTTCGAAGACCTCTGCTTCGAACGAAACTTCTCCAAGACTTCTTCTCGAAATCTACGCTCAGCTTCATCCCCTTTACCTCCTCCAGAACTTTAATTACCGCTTCCTCGCTCATCTTGAGATTTCTTTCATGATCAAAAATTATCCTGATCTCCTCCGATCCGTCAGGAAGCCAGATCTTATTGACCGCGACGATTCGAGCCGGAGCAGAAAGTCTTTCAACGAATTTTAAAGGGTCAGGATGATCTTCAACGATCCTAACGGGCTTCTCAAGCTCCTTACTCAGGGCCTTCCTGATCTGAGCTATCTCCCGAATCCCCAGCTCCCTTAAGTCTCCATCACGGAGGATCACAAAAACCATGTCGCCGCCGTTGACCGACTTAACGTAACCGGCATTCTGAAGCTTCGTAAACTTCTTCTCGAGTTCGAGAAGTTTCTTCATTACCTTAATATCCAGATCGTCGTAAAGCCCCCTCCTCAGCTTCTCAGAGCATTGGGGGCAGAACATGCCGGTCCTGAGATCAAAGGAGCATAACGGAAGGTCCACTTACTCACCTCTCCACCACTTTTCATCGCCCACGGAGGATTTAATCCTAATTGGGAAGAAAATGATGTAGAGGGGGTTTCTGGATCACCGTTTCAGCAGGATCTCGATCGTGCTAACGCTCACCGGCTGGTTATTCGGTCCTGTAAGCTCCTGAGTTCCCAGCTTTATATCGCTGACCTTCAGATCCTTATAAAATCTCCTCTGAAGAATCTGAACCACGTCAACAGCTCTGCTGATAGCCCTGCCCCTCGCCTTTACCAGAAGCTGATTAGCTCCTCCTTGAAGAGTCGTCAGACAAGCAAAGACATAGTTCATCAACGGCTTCTTCCCGACTAATACGGTCGGAATCTCGCTTTCAGACATTTCTTTCACACCCCACCGTGGGCTAACTTACTTAAGTTTTGCCTCCACATAAATTTATTTTCCAAGATTCGTAGCTCTAAAGAAAGACAATGGCTAAATACTCCATTTAGAACATCTCGAACAGCATGCCGATAAGGGACACCACGCTTCTTCAGCTCGCTCAAAAGAGACGGCTCTACTATAAGGTCTGCATGAAGTGCGGGGCCAGGAACGCTCCAACAGCGGAAAAGTGTAGAAAGTGCAGAAGCTATGACCTGAGATGGAAGAGAAGGGAGCTCAAGAGATAGTTAAGCTGATCTCTCGCCCGAGGAAAATAATTAATTTTTATCTAAACCTCAAGAGAGGTAAGAACCGGGGCCGGTAGTCTAGCGGCTATGACGCCGCCCTCACTCAGGTCTAATCCTGGGGGAAACGGCGGAGGTCGTGGGTTCGATTCCCACCCGGCCCATATCTCCACATATAGGTTATGGGAATCTGACTTAGAGCGGGTCCTGAAGACTCGATCTGCTCAGTAAGTTAAAGAAAGGTTCTTTTCCGGCGATCTTAAGGAGGATCTTCCAAGAGAGGGGCTTAACAAATATGGCTTTTGAGATGCTCTTCATCTCTTCCTCCACTCTCTCGACGGCCTTCTCCAATCCCGCTCCAAGCCGCACATATAGCACGTGGGTCAGCAGGGTCAAAGCCTCATGGTAGGCGATCAAATTCCTTAGTCTCCGCCCGGATAGCACTTTATCAACTTCTCCGGCAACAGCATTAAAGATCATTATTCTATCGAGTCCTCTCAAAGTCTGCTCAGACAGTAGCTTAAGTTGGTTAATCGATAGGCTTCCAGCGGCCAAGCTTATGGGTGCTCCCTCAAATATTCCTAATGACTCCAAGAACATCCTGGGCTGATCTCCAGAATACCCCAGGCTTCCAGCGAAGAAGCTTGTTAAGAAGCTCACTCTAGCAGTCGTTCCATCGATTGTAGGATACTCTAGGAGTATCTTCGAGTCCGTAAGCTTCAAGACGCGGGCTGGAAAAGGCGGCCTCTCTGCCGCCATCGGATTAAGCCTAGTTTGAATACTGATTATCGACCTTATCAGCTCATCATCCGGCGTTAAAGTTATCCAACCATCAAACCCCTCTTCTAGGCTTATCATTCTCCCAGAAGCCTCATCAACGAGCTCTCTAAGCCACTTCTCCAGCTTCTCGATCAAGTCCCTTCTCCCAGCGGCTTTCTCGGCTAAGATCATCTCTCGGAGGGAAGTTTTTTAGGCGATGCTATAACCTTACCTTTAAGATGCTTCTAATAATCGAGAAGGAGACCTTACTCGAGCTAGCTAGGCTAGTAGGAGGAGAAGACGCAACAAAGGCTATGAAGCTTTTGTTGAGGAAACCTGGGATTGTCGATGAAGAGATATCCCGAAGGCTTAAGCTCGACATCCGGGAGGTGAGGAGAATACTCCACAAGCTTAACAGCATAGGGATACTCCATTACGAGCTCACTAGGGACAAGGAGACAGAGCATAGGATATTCAAGTGGTACGTCCAGCAAGAACAGGCGACGGGTTTCATAATCTCTAACATGAAAAAAATAATGGATAGGCTTGTACAGAAGCTGGAAGCCGAAGAGAACAACCAATTCTACTGGTGTGGAACCTTGGGCCATCCCAGATTACTCTTCGATCAAGCTATGGAGCAGTTTTTCAGATGCCCCGTGTGTAAGAAACCCCTTGAGCCTCATGAGAATAAAGAGCTGATAGATGCT
>CAZILE010000111.1:0-3115 GCA_964540045.1 uncultured Nitrososphaeria archaeon
CAGGGACCTTTATCGAGACCTTAACCTTATCTGGGTTACTCTTAGCATATCGAACGGCTTCATCTAAGTTTCTAGGGATAAGCCCCATTCTCTCCTTAACCATTCTGACTAGACTCTCCTCCTTAGCGAGATCACCGTAGCCGGCGTCCTTGAGAATCTCCATGGTAAGAGCGTTAGCAGAGCTCCCTCCCCTGTTCAAGGCCATAACAGCATTCCTGATAGGATACATGGATATCGGGCAGATCTGAGTGTTCCCATGACCCGACTCCACGACCGTGCAGGTCGGGGTTTTTTGGGCAATCGCGACTGCTAAGGGCTGAGGAATTATCGTGGCCGCCTTAACTAAGATTCGTTGCTCGTTCAGCTTCCGAAAGATTTCAAACAGCCTTTCATACATGTATCTGGGGGAGACTATGGAGATTCCTGCGACGGCATAAAAACCTTGAAACTCCTCATCCTCTGGAGCGAATGCCTCTAGAGCATGCCTTGTAAGCTCCTCAATCACCCTCCACGCGCGCTCATCATCCTTTGCGACCACCCCGTTTCTCATGGGATAGACCATCCGCTCCGCTAGGTCTTCTCGAGACTCGAGAAACTTGGGGACGTCCTTGCCAACGACGAGATCTCTCGTAACCCCCATGATTCTAGACATTAGGGAGCTTTTATCGATGAAGTATCCCCTGCTCTCGATGACCTCGGGCATCTCTCCGAGAGTTATAGGCCCGAACTTGAAGTCGCTTGTCCCGTAATCTAGACCTAATACGTGCTCTCGCTTATACTCCTCACTCATCTGCCCCACCTTAACAACCTTCCTAAAATCCCGGATTTAGGCTCCTTCCCCAAAATCCTTTCATGAACCTTTGCTACCACTCCTCTATTAACTTCCCTCCATCCAGCTCGGTAAGAGATTGTTAAGGCGCCGAGCCTCGAATAAAGGTCAAGCTTTAGGCTCACGTCAGCGATCTTCATTCTCCTGACCTCAGCTTTCTCCTTTACGCTTAACCCCAAGTTCTCCGTAGCTCTATAGGCCCGCTCCCCCCTCAGGTGATAATAAATATCCACGTACCAGCATCCGCGGGTAAGCACCCTGAGGAACCTTTCTAAGCTCTTTAAATCGATGGTCCTTATGAGAAGAATCGCCTCGTCCTCCCTAAGACTAGTTGCTTTAAGCTCAGCTTCTAGAGTCTCCCCGAAGATCTTGTCTCCATTAACCTTGTATCCGGCCGACTCGATGAGCTCAACTAGCTTCTCAAGTCCATGGTCTTCTGGAGGGAGCTTACAGACCAACCTGATCTCAGATCTACTTTCTGCTGACACTTTCCCAACAAAACTAGTTATAGCTAGAGAATATATTTTGAGGGGTTGAGTGAAAGTGCTACGATGCTTCAACGAAGTCGGAGATTTCTGGCAGCCTTGGCGGAAGGCCCTTACGCTTGCGTATTTCTTGTATAACCTTTTCTCTGAGTGAAGCTGGAACCGGCTTCCAAGCATAGAACTCCGTTGCCCAAAAAGCCTTACCCATGGTCGCGCTCCGCATGACCTCGCTTAGGTCAAATGTCTCCGCTGCCGGGATCTCTCCGGTTACGATGGTTATATATTCCTGCTGGGAGACGTTAAGAACCCTGCCCCGCTTGCTTGTTATAACCGAGGTTACCGCTCCCATGAGGTCCGGAGTTACCTTGGCCTCCAACTTGAGGATGGGCTCCAGCAGAATCGGATCTGCGCTAAGAATGCTCGCGTAGATTGTTCTCCTAGTAGCTGGGACTATCTGGGCATATCCCCGGTGAACGGGGTCCTCATGGAGCTCAGCGTTCACCAAGATCGCCTTAACTCCTCTCATGGGTTCCTCGGCCAGAGGGCCGCGCTCCACTACATCCTGGAACCCAGCAATTATGAGAGCCTTTGATTCTTGGAGATATTGAACTCCTTTCGTCATGTCAACTAGAATGTTTCCTCTTGGATCTATGTGCCAGACATTTCGAGCCATATCGGCATCCCAACCGTGGTCTCTCAAGATCTTCGCTATCTGCTTTCTATCCATCTCGTTGAAAAGCTCTCCCTTCCTTATGAGCTCGATTATTTCTTCCTCGAGCGGCTCCACCTGGACATAGACCCTATTATGCTTGTTGGGCGACTTTCCCTCGAAGACCCTGCCCTTCTTGGATATAGTCTCTCTGTATAGAATTATAGGCCTGCTCGCGACAACCTCCAGCCCCGCCTTGGCTATCCATGTAAGGGCTATTTCGAGATGAAGAGTTCCCATCCCGCTTATCAGATATTCGCCTGTCTCAGGTCTTACTGTAGTAACCAGCGTTGGATCCTCGATCGAGAGCTTATTCAAGAAGTCGACAAGCTTTGGGAGATCCCGGCTGTTCTTCGGCTCCACGGAGATCGTTACTACAGGTTCGGAAACATATCTCATGGATTCAAATGGAATCATGTCGACGGCCGCTAGAGTATCTCCAGCTCTAGCTTCATCCAATCCGAGGAGAGCTGGAATGTTTCCCGCAGGTAAGCTTCCGACTATCTCCCTATTCGGTCCCATGTAAACCGTTACTTGCTGAATGCGCTTAGAGATGTTCCTGCCGATTATCTGGATCGTGTCCCCCTCACTCACGGTCCCGCTGAAAAGCCTCCCGGTTGCGACGACGCCAGCCTGAGGATCGACTTTAACATCTGTTACCACCATTACAGCCGGCCCATTTTCATCGCAGTTCAGCATCGCTTGGCCAACCTCACTATCTATATCTCCTTTCCAGATTCTTGGGATCCTATACTTCTGAGCGATATCTGGAGGCGGATGGTGGTTGATGACCATCTCCAATATAGCTTCGTGTAGTGGAGCATTCTCCCTAAGCCACTCTATATCGTTGTTTTGGAAGGCGCGCATGACGTCGCTGAACTTTATGCCTCTCTTCTGAGCTTGTGGAACCGTGAAGCCCCATCTATCCTTAGCACTGCCTATAGCAACTGAGCCGTTTTGGAAGCTGACCTTCCACTTCTCCCTATACTCCGGCTCGGCGTACATTTCAATCAACCTATTCACGTCCATGACTATTCTTGCTAAAGTCTCCTGTATTCTCTCGGGAGTGAGCCTAAGCTCCTTGATCAACCT
>CAZILE010000112.1:0-3084 GCA_964540045.1 uncultured Nitrososphaeria archaeon
CAATAACCGCTCCGAGGTCATCGCTCATCCGCTCCGCATCAACGTAGGTGAAGCTCTGAATTGCTCCATACTCCGCGGGCTCGACCTCGACAAAGCTTATCGTCTGAGATGCTTCGGGCGGCTCAGTTCCAGGAGTGAGCTGGCTGAAGGTTATCGAGCCTATTATCGGGAGAGTGGCGGTTTTCTCGCCGCGCTCGAGCGCAACCACTTCGCCAAATGCTCTGAGCCCTAGCGGAGCTCCAGCCGGAACCCTGAACATGGGCATGGAATGGGTTAGAGGCTGATCCGCCGTCCCTGTCACGGCTTCCCTAGCCTTGAGCTTAACGCTCTCAGCGATCTTTCTCCCAACTTGCACGCACAGCTCGCTAAACGATCTAGGCTCTTGATCAAGTCTCTCGACGATCAGCTTTTCCTCTCTCTTCTCGTTCATGGCCTCCACGCTCATCCCAAGGCTCGGGGAAGCATATTTCGCATAGGCTTCGCTGAGAATCCTCTTTAGAAGAGAATGTGCCTCCTCGATCAAGCCGACCTGCTCGAGAAGCCTAAAGCTTCTCAAGGGCTCCTCAAGTTCTGACAGGTCTCTAAGCTTCTCCATGCTCGGAGGCTTTCTCCCAAACTGTTTGTAATGGGCGGCGAGATGCTTGTAGACGCCCGGCTTATCCTCCTCCGGTAGGTCTACTCCGCCTCTCGCCCCGAATAGGGCTGCCATGGCCGCTGCGACGCCCCTCCAGACCGTGCAGAACCTTCCATCGATCACCTCATGGTGCGGGAGCTTGTAGCTTCCAAAGCTCTCGGGATCGCTTTCATCATACCAGGCGAAGCCCAGCCTATACTTAGCCCAGTCTATCGAATCTTTGGAGCCGCTTCCATCCACGCTAGCCCACTTCCTCAGAGAGCTTACCGCCCGCTCCTTGTCCCATGACCTATCGATCGGCGCGAGATCCGCCTCGTGGACTTGAACCGCTCGCTCAATCGCCTTAAGCTTGATGGACTCGACTAATTCGATGTTCGCCTCAGGTACTCCTGGAACTGCGACAAGCGAAATCTCTCGGAGATGAAGATTCCTTGGAACGACCACCCCATCCACGAGATCTAAGGTCTCGTAGTCCGCTCCGAGGCTGACATGCTTCACGACCCCGCTTCTGATCTTCTCGGCAGCCTCCTCATCGAAGATTGCCGCCTCGTATCTGATCGCCTTATTCAGCTCATCCCAGAATATCCTAGCTCTTCCGACGGCGTTTTGAGCTGAGACATGTTCCCAGTAGACTGGAACCTCCCTTCCCTTAAGCTCCTCAGCCATCCTCCTAAGCTCCTCGGGCAGGTATAGCCTATTGTTTCGGCTGACCCTCGCGGACGTTAAAACCCCCTTGATCCGTAGAGCGCCATTAGACCAGCCTAAAACCTCCAAGCTCATCGAACTCGTAGAATCATATGTGAGGATTTTACGCATCGATGCGTAAAATGCTTCTCAAGCTCAGGCTCATTCGATGAGGAGGCTTCTAGGTAGATTCTTGGAGAAGATTGGAGTGAAGGCTGAGGAGGGATTTTTCGAGGGGTCGAGTGTAGATTATGGATCCTCGAGCATCTTGTCCGGAAATATCTTCAAGCGGAGGCTTGAATGCTTCCTGAAAGACCCCGACACCTATACCGCGATAATCTCTTTGACCTCACTCGTCGTCGGCCCGGGGTTCCATGTCTCGGGCAGGGAGGAAGCGGTGAGGATAATCGAGGAATTTAATCAAAGTGTCGGGATGGATCAGCTGCTCTTCAGGGCGATCTCCGAGATGCTTTGGGCTGGAAACAGCTTCTGGCTGAAGGTCTATGAGGATGGGAGGCTGACTAATCTTAGACATGTTCCGCCGACATCGATAACCGCGATCCATCGAAGCGATCTAGAGATAAAAGCTCTTGAAGTTCAGTCAATTAGCGGCGGAATCCTAAAGATAGGATTCGAGAACATAGTCCACTTCTACTTCATCAAGCATGGCGGAGAGGTTTTAGGCTCACCGATAAACCGACCCCTAATCGAGTCACGATACTTCTATGATGTCGACCGCGGATCATTTCACGAGCTTCCCAGCTATTATGACATCAAGTGGGGGATGGAGTGGGCCATGTGGAAGGTGTTGATGAAGTATCCTCCGAGACATATCTACCAGTTTCCAAGGCTCAGCGGAGAGGCTCAGAAAGAGTACGCGGAGAAGATCAAGCAGATGCTCCCCGGAGAAGACATCGTAACGAATCAGGAGATTAAGGTTATTGACGCGAAAATGGATCCGAGGGCGAGGTTCGATTCCTATGTCGAGTACCTTGACAACAAGATAACGATAGGGCTCATGAATTCCATCCTCAGGCTCTTCACGAAGCCCGGGTTCACGGAAGCGAGCGCAAGGGAGGCAAACAGGATTCAAGCGAACATAGTCTCTGCGATCCAGCGAGCCGTCAAGCGGATAGTCGAGAGACAGATCTATGACCCTCTTCTCGAGAGCTATGGGGTAGATCCTAGAGACGCTGAGGTCAGGTTCAACTGGGGTATTCCGGAGAAACCTAAGATAACCTTGGGAGATGTTCAGAGATTTTATTCAACGCCTCTTCACGTTGAGCCAGCTCTCACGAAAGCTGAGGTTAGGAAAATCTTGAGAAACTTGGGGTTCCCGATCACGGACGAGAACTTGGAGGAAAGGTGGAGACTCATCGAGACCACAAACCAGATCGTAATCCAGCTTAAGAGACTTCAAGAGGCCGATGGACAGCTTCAAGACCTAACCCTTGATCCGAGGAGGGGAATAATCTTAACCGTATCTAGGAGGAGCGGAGATCTCCTAGCTGTAACCTTTGATAAGAGAAGGTGGCCGAAATGGAAGGCTGATGAAGCAGAAAGCTGGCTAAAGGAGAACATCAACTCGATAAAGCTTTTCCTGAACTCCCGGAGACGGGAGGAGAAGATATGACGAGCTTGGAAAGCCTTCTAATGACCTTTGTTGGGGGAGCCTTATACTCGGCGGTGGCGCTCCTGAAGAGCAAGGCTGGAGGAGAGTCATTCGACCAAGCCAAGTTCCTAAAGACGATAATTCTCGCGGGGCT
>CAZILE010000113.1:0-3001 GCA_964540045.1 uncultured Nitrososphaeria archaeon
CCGAAGGTTTAGCTCAAGTAATCTCAAGAGGCTATACGCGGATAGTCCTCGACCCCTCGTTCTGGGCGATATCGATAACCTTCATACCGCCCGAATATGGTCTGCCATCCATATTCTACTGGGCTCTACTTTTCTGGGCGGTCGGCATATTCCTCACCCTAGCCACGCCTTTCGGAAGGGCGATTTACGCCATTGGCGGAAACCTCGTTGGAGCGAGATTGGCAGGGATAAACATCAGTAAGGTCAGGCTACTGGTTTTCATACTGAGCTCCCTCTATGCCGGCATAGCAGGGGTGCTCTATGTCGCTCAAATACAAGGAGTTAATATGCAGGTCGGAGTGTTGGATACGATCCCCCTATTTGCCAGCATAGTCGTTGGAGGGACTGCTCTGACTGGTGGGGTCGGCGGCATTCACAGAACCCTGCTCGGGGTTCTCATAATCAGATGGCTTGACTCAGGTATGAGCATGCTCGGAATAGATTATAACGTAAGGATGATAATCTTCGGAGCGGTTGCGATAATTATGACCATAGCGACGATTGACAGAAGGAGAATAAAGATAATGAAATAGAACCCCTAGCCGCTTTGAGCATACAAAAATTTAATTAACAATCATAAAGAAGTTTACGATATGAGACTAAAGGATAAAGTAGCGATAATAACGGGAGCTGCGAGCGGAATGGGTCTTGCGATGGCCTCCAGGTTTTCCTCCGAGGGCGCTAAGGTCGTGATTGTGGACCTCGCCGGCGACAAGGCTGAAGAAGCAGCTCGAAAGATTCGGGAGAGGGGGAACCAAGCGGTTGCCTTTCAAGGAGATGTTTCTTCACGCGATAGGATGAGCGAGATCATCTCAGAAGTCTTAAAGAGGTTCGGAAAGATAGATATTCTGGTAAACAACGCTGGTATATATCGGGGTAAGGCATTTTGGGAAGAGACGTTAGACATCTGGGAACTTCTCTTCAAGGTCAACGTCCTAGGAGTTGTGGTTCCTTCTCAGCTGGTCGTGCCGCACATGATGGAGAGGAAAAGTGGTGTCATAATAAACATCTCGTCTAAAGCGGCGCTCGTGGGGGAGCCAGGTCATGCCGCTTATAGCGCGAGTAAAGGAGCGGTATTAGCTCTTACGAGGGCTATGGCCGTGGAGCTCGCACCTTACAATATTCGGGTAAACGCCATATGCCCAGGACCCACGGAGACCCCACTTGTATTCGCCGTTACCACCGAGGAGGATCGGAAGCGGATGGCATCTCGATGTATTTTGGGTAGGTTAGCGAAGCCGGAAGACATAGCCAATGCAGCTTTATACCTGGCCAGCGATGACTCAAGCTATGTTACAGGCCAGGCGATAGTGGTTGACGGGGGAATGACGATAACAGCAGTTGAGAGATTCTAAAGCTCTACCATTGACTAACTTCTCACGGAACATCTCAGAATTCCGTTGTTCAGTTAAGCACGCCCTCATCATTCAGAAGCAGCAGTCAGATACGGCCGCTTACATCATCTAAAACCGACTTGTAATAAGTAGGATATAGCGATTTTCCCCTGAGTACCGAGATCAGTTAAATTTAGCTTTCTACTTTTCATGTGAATGCCGCCAAGCGTGAATATCGTGGTTATAGGGCCTGCGGGATGCGGCAAGACCTCATTAGTAGGCTCCTTCGGCCGATGGCTTAAATCTGAATTTGGGGAGAGCCCGGTTTACGTGAACTTGGATCCAGGGGTCCTAAATCTTCCCTATAAGCCTGATTATGATATCCGATCAGTTGTTAGGGTTGAAAAGCTGATGAGGAGAGAAGGTTTAGGGCCGAATGGGGCAATGATAAGAGCCGCAGAGGTAATGGAGGGAAGGCTCGAGGAGATCGTTAAGAAGATTAGGGATATTGGTGATGGGGCCGAGTTCATCTTAATCGATACACCCGGTCAGATGGAACTCTTCCTCTTCCGGGAGATGGGGCCAAGAATAATTGAGAGGCTGTCCGAGGACTCGAGGACGATCGCGGTATACATCATGGATCCTTTCTTGGCGTCAACGCTCTCTGGCCTTGCTATAGGGATCTCAATGTCGATAATCACTAGGCTTAGGCTTCAAGTTCCAGTAGTCTCGGTCATAAACAAGACGGATATAGCAAGCGTGGAAGAAATAGAGCGATTGCTAGCAGGCGAGTCCGAGCTAGCGGGTCGGATAGCAGCAGAAGAACACGGTTTGATCGCAGATCTCTCTATAAAGTTCATTGAGTTTGTTGAGAACGTATCCAAGGCGATGAGAATTGTGAAGGTCTCAGCTAAGACCGGTGAGGGAATGCCCGAGCTTTACAATCTGATAAACGACGCGCTTTGCGAATGCGGAGACCTAACCTAAGATGCTATACTCGCTTCAGAAATCTTCTCAGCCTAGGATATCTCTCCTCCAGCCTTCAGGCATCCTAATCGGGTTAAACTCAGTGATGTAATGCGGCTTACCGCCGCAGTTTTCTTCGACAAACCTCCTTATCCTATTCATATCTTCGTCGGTTAGGCATGGATACTTCACGGTGCGGTAGATCGTGAGCGGTAGATCCCTCGCGATAGCGACGGACTTCATGAACTTCTCCGGATCGAACCTCACCCCTATGATCATGCTGTATTTCTCGATGTCATCCGGCGGGGCCTTGATGTCCAGGGCGATTCCATCGATTAGGCTCCTGACTCTTCTCAGAATCCCCGGATTAGATCCGTTCGTATCGATCCTGACCTTTAGATCGGGTCTTAGATCTCTAATGAACCTAACTAGGTTTAGCAGCTTCTCGCCGTGGATCGTAGGTTCTCCTCCCGAGATCACCACCAAGTCTATCAGCCTATTGTTCTCCAGCTCCCATCTAAACTCCTCCTCATCAACTTCCTCCTCGATGATGTCCAGCACAAGCTCGTAGTTATGGCAGTAGATGCATCTCCAGTTGCAGCCCGGAAGATAGATTCCGAGCGAGATCCTCCCCGGGTGCTCGATGAACGACGTAAGCATGC
>CAZILE010000114.1:0-2988 GCA_964540045.1 uncultured Nitrososphaeria archaeon
GGCTACTATAACCTCGCTCTATTCTTCTATGGATGTAGCTTCGACTGCCTATTCTGCCAGAACTGGTCTCACAAGAACCTAAGATCTGGAGAACTTGTTTCCGCAGATGAGATAGTGCAGTACACTCTTCAAGACAGTCGAATCACATGTTGGTGCTGGTTTGGAGGATCACCTGAGCCTCAGCTTCCCTTCGCGCTTAATGCGTCTAAGAAAATTCTTGAGGAGAAGCCCGAGAGGAGGATCGTCAGAATCTGCTTTGAGTGGAATGGATGTGGTGCGAGAGGCTTGGTTAAAAAAGCTGGAGAGCTGGCATATGTAAGCGGGGGAAACATTAAGTTCGATCTGAAAGCGTATACTCCTAGCGTTCATAAAGCCTTAACCGGAAGGGATAATGATAGGGTGTTTGAGAACTTCGAGCTGATTTACGAGGAGTTCTATGAGAGAAGGAAAGATGTCCCCGTTCTGAACGCCACGACCCTACTGGTTCCACATTACGTCGATGAATATGAGGTATCTAAGATCGCTGAATTCATCGCTAGCCTGAGCCCCGAGATACCCTACAGCCTCCTTATATTCCATCCGGATTATCTCATGAGCGACATCACGGTTACCCCGAGGAAGCAGGTTGAGAGATGCTATCAAGCCGCGAAAAAGTATCTGAAAAACGTCAACATCGGGAACATCGCGCTCCTAGGCCTCGCAGAGGCGGAAATCTAAAACAGACGTGAACTCTGAGACTAAAGATAAATTTCAGCGATTTAGAAGATAGCTTTAGGGCTCATGGGAGCGGAGGTCGAGATCCTAGTTAAGCCTCCGAGTAAGAGAGCTTCTCAGGAAGCTGTGAAGAAGCTGAGGCAATTAAGGTTCCAGGCTCTTATGCTGAGCCTCCCGGAGAATATAAATGACCTGGCGCAGGAGCTGATCTCAGGAGCAATAGAGTATGATGACTTTCTGGAGAAAGTTGAGAAAAGGCTTCCGAGCCCTGCGGAGGCTTGGCTTAAAGGATATGAGCAGATTTTAATGGAGACATCTAAGCTGAGAAGAATGCCCGAGATTTATTGTTATGGCGATGTCCTATCTTTTAAGGCGGAATCGGAAAAGGCCCTTCAGCTCACGCTTCTAACGCTCAGGAGCATGATCACGAGCAGGGTGAACGTCGAAGAATGGCTTAAAGTTCTCCAAGAGGGGAGCAGGTTAGAGGAGGTCTCATCTAGGAGGGAGGCGGAGAAGGTCGCGAACATATCCATTTGCTATGAAAAGACCATTTGCATCTCAGATCAGATTCCCATCCATATTAAAAGCAGGCTCGAGCACGAGGGGATAAAGCCGAAGATTCATTACGTAGGCCAGCCCCATCACTTCACCCCGCTCGAAGTCCTTAAGAGAGGATTAAGCAAGGGGAAGATCGGTCGTGATGAGGTGGAGAAGCTTATCAGAGAGCATATAGAGTTCGTCCGAGAATACATCTACCGGGAGCCTATACTAGAAGCAATAGACGAGTGGAGCGTGAAGAAGCTCTACTGGCTTCCGAGAGGTTAAAGCCGATAATCAACGGCCACCCAGCCCTTTATCATTCGGCCTTTGATCCACTTAAGTTTTAGTCAACTTAGAGACTATGCGCTCGTGGAGCAGTAAGTTTAATTTTCAGCCGGTGATCCGCCAAGGCATGAAAAACCTGCTGGTCGTTATCGACTTTCAGGAGAAGCTCATCAAGCACATCCCGCAGGCTGATGAGATCTTGAGAAACTCCATGAAGTTTATTAAGGCATGTCGGACTCTGGGAATTCCGATAATTCTGACGGAGCAAATTAAGCTGGGAGAGACGGTTGAGGAGATTAAGAGCCTTATCGAGACGAGACCCATTCAGAAGTCAAGCTTTAGCTGCGTTAGATGTGAAGAGTTTCGAGAAGAACTCGAGAGGCTTAAGCCGGAGAGATGTATTCTCATCGGGATCGAGGCGCATATCTGCATTCTCCAAACCGCCTTAGATCTTCTCAAGATGGGCTACAAGGTCTACGCCGTCTTAGATTGTATTGGTTCGAGAAAACCATTAGATAAGGATACATCGATCAAGCGCATGATCCAAGAAGGCATAGCCCCGATGACCGCGGAAGCTGTAATCTACGAGATGCTGGAGACCGCGAAGCACGAAAAGTTCAGAGAAATTCTAGAGATTGTGAAATCTTAAGCCATTCTTTATCAATCGGAAGCTTTAACTCTCGGTGCAGCCTCGATGTGAGGCGATGGCTGGAGAGGGATTTGAGGGACTCGTGAAGAGGCTTGGCGGCGAGATTCTCGAGCTCGGGGTTCCCGTCAAGACCGTTAAGCAAGCCTCAAGGGCGACGGGCGCCGCTCCGAGCCAGATAATCAAGTCGATGCTTCTCATCTCGGAAAGTGAGGGAGCTATTTTAGCGATAGTTGATGGAGAGTCTAGGGTCGACCTTGAGAAGCTTGGCCGAAGGTTTGGAAGAACTAGGCTTGCCTCCCCAAGGGAAGTTAAGAAGCTCACAGGCTACGAGGTCGGAGAACTTCCTCCAATAGGAGTTCCCGTCAAGACAATTGTCGACCCCAAGGTTCTCGAGAAAAGCTACGTCATCGGCGGAGGGGGAGCAATAGACAGGCTGATAAAAATCGATCCCAAGAAAATTGTTGAAGTTCAGAAGGCGGAAGTAATCGACATCTCAAGATAGATGAGCCTGGGAAAATCCTTCTTAGATGAAGAGAAGAAGTTGAACGTCAAGTATATAATCAAGAATAATAACAGGCGATAGTGGATGGGCCCGTGGCTCAGCCTGGTTAGAGCGTCCGGCTGATATATGCTTCTCCAGCAGGGCAGAAACCGGAAGGTCGGGGGTTCGAATCCCTCCGGGCCCATCACTCACCTGCGGTGGCCGTGCATCTACTGGCCGCTATTAGCTGGCTTGAATCAACTCCTGAGGGCAGAGGCCACATCATCAGAACCTCATAGCTCAGCTTCATTCCCTCGGA
>CAZILE010000115.1:0-2967 GCA_964540045.1 uncultured Nitrososphaeria archaeon
GGCTTGCCTTTGGGCAGGCATAAACCTGTGAATGACCCCTATCCCACCTTCTCTCGCCATCGTTATCGCCATTCTAGATTCAGTAACAGTGTCCATCGCGGCAGAGACTATCGGTATGTTTAGCTGAATCCTTTGAGTAAACATACTCCTTGTATCGGTTTCCTTCCTAGACCTTATGGAAGATCTCCTCGGAACTAGGAGAACATCGTCGAAGGAAAGGCCCACATAATCTAAGATCTCCGCCACAGATTTCCCTCCGCCAAGATGTTTTACCAAGATTTATTGTTGATCTTGGGCTTCCGGCTAGCTCCCCGATTTCATGAAAAGCCTCCAAAGCTCGTCGAGAACGGTCTCCCTAATCTTCTCCTCTGAGCCATCGGCCTTGACGATCACATTTCCCTCACTCCTGCTTCTAAGCTCACCGATTACCCTTAGATCTCGAATGAATCTCATGCTTTGGCCAAGCTTCTTCCTAGGGATCGCCGCCAGCAGCGTCCCGGAAGAGATGAGCTTAAGCGGATCGCAGCTCAGCGCCTCGCAGATCTTTCTGGTTTCCTCGGCCACCGGAACCCTATCCTCATATATTATGAAGGAGCATCTGCTTGCCTCGGCGAGTTCATAAGCTCCGCCTAAGACTCCTCCCTCGGTTGGGTCATGCATGGCCGTTGGAAGGTTTCTTCTAGCAAGTCTCAGCGCCTCATTTAGGACGCTTATCCGCTCGTAGAATCTTTCAGCTCTTCTCAAAAGATTTTGCGGAATCTTTCCTGTGAGCTGTTGCTTGAAGTCCGAGGCTAGGATCGCCGTCCCCTCTATTCCAGCGGTCTTTGACATGACGAGTAGGTCTCCAGGTCTAGCTCCGGACGATGATATCGGCTTCCTCGAGACGAGTTCGCCAACCATGTGGCCGACAATTATGGGTCTCGATACTCCGGGAGCTATCTCGGTGTGACCCGTTACCAGCGCTACCTTCAATTCCACGCATGCCCGGTGAATTTCATCCATAATCTTCTTCAGCTCTTCGGATTGGTCTTCCGGAAGCAGGATCGTTGCTGAAAACCATTTTGGCTCCGCGCCCATAACTGCTACATCGTTAGCGTTCACATGAACGGAAAGCCATCCCACTAGGGTGCCGGAGCCTGTTATAGGATCCATCGCCATAACGAGTATCCTCCCTCTAGATTTCACCACCGCAGCATCCTCGCCGAATTTCGGCGAAATAATCACATCTTTTCTCCTATATCCAAGTCTTCGGAAAACTATCTTCTCCAGAAGCTCTCGATCTAACTTTCCAAGCTTCTTCATAACCCGGCTAATTCCCTAGTTCTCCTGGTCTTCAATATTTTCTCAGCTCTTCTCAGGTCTTGGGCTGATGAGACCCTGAAGAACATTCCGAGCTTTTCATCGAATATTCGGAGGCTCATGCTCGATAGATAAATTGCCCCGCCGACTTTTTTAACAGCCTCCTCCATCCCCACCTTTGGATCAGAGCTAAAGACTTCTCTGAAAGGTCTTGTTTGATATGAAGCCATTAGGTAGAGAGTCCTCCTGGAAGGAGATCTAGGAAGAACCGCCTTAAACTTTCTGGAGCACTCCAGCAAGAAGCTAGCAAAATCTCTGGTGATCAGCGGGGCATCGCCCGGGAGAACGATCACCCGGTCGCCTAGAACGCTCTCGACGGCGAATTCGACAAGGTTCCTAGCTCCTTGTTTAAGTCTTCCTGATCTAAGAACTTGCGCGAAATACTTGTCCGCAACCTCCCTATACGCTTCAACCTCTCCGCCCTCCTCAACAGCTATTATCAGGTCTTCAACTTCGTCGGGTATAACCTCTAAAACATATTCTATTACAGGTTTTCCGGCGATCGTCGCCAATCCGAGTTCATGGCCTCCGAGCTTCTCAGACCTAACGTAAATCACGGCAGAAGGCCGATCCATGAGATCCCCCACTTCAGCTAATCACTTTACGAGGTGGTGGATATAATGCTTCCCCCGATCTGCTCGCTCAGCTCCATACTTCTGAGAGTGATGAACGGCCAAGAATTTATGAGCTCTTAAAGAGGAGTTGCTCAGTCAGAATTCCTCTGGCTCTCCTTGGAAATTATCTCTGTCTTATCTCCTGCCCGGCCTCCGTAAAGCTCTAAATAGGAAGAATCACGTGGGGGAGGCTGTGGGCATAATGAAGTTTAAGCTTCCATTCCGTCAAGAGAAGCCTCAGCCCCGGCAGAGGAGTATGGTCTTAAGCCCGAGGGTTAATGACATTATAATCCAGCTTAGAGTTCAGTCGGAGAAGCTTAGAAGAGCTTATCAGAGGCTCATAGCCAGGGATAGAGAGCTTTTTGAAGCATGCGTGAGCGCGGAACAGGAACTGGATAGAGATCGAGCAACGATTTACGCGAACGAGATAGCCCAGCTTCGAAAGATGAGTAGGACTATCCTGAGGAGCCAAATATCCTTGGAGAAGGTAATTCTGAGGCTTGAGACCATAAAGGACTTCGGCGACGTGATGAACGTCCTAGCTCCGGCGACAAAGATAGTAAAGCAGATTCAAGTTGATCTCTCTGGAATAGTGCCTGAAGTATCTCACAATCTTGGGGTTATAGATGAAATGCTCGAGAGCGTAATTGTCGAAGCGGGAAGCTTCACGGGAGCGATGACGACCGTTACGGTTGCGGATCGAGAGGCCAGAAAAATCTTGGAGGAGGCGGCTGAGATAGCTGCTCAACGAATGAGTAAGCAGTTCCCCGAGCTACCTGAGCTGGCCTCAGGGTCTGAAGAAGGCTCTAGGTCTCAGACTGGCAACGTGCCGTGAAGAGCGCTGTCTTCATATAATTTAATTTTCTTGATAAGGAGTAGAGCTGGAAGGATTTGGCCAAGGCCGCCTCACGCAGACTTTTACTTAGATTTTCTCCGGCACACCCTAAAGACCAAAGAGGTCGTGGCCACATTCTTGTGAGATGTAAATTGGATT
>CAZILE010000116.1:0-2963 GCA_964540045.1 uncultured Nitrososphaeria archaeon
ACGAGCATACGAGTTATAGCTCGAGATAAGCTTCTTAGTGGGTTGCCTGAAAAGTTTGATGTTTGGATGAGCCATGGCGATACTGTGGTTGAAGTTCCGCCGGGCTTCAAGGTTACGAGCGTGAGTGAGAGCGGGGTTATAACTTCGATGAGCATGGAATCCGAGAAAGTTTACTCGATCCAATTTCACCCCGAGGTAGTTCACACAAGGCATGGAATGGAGATCTTGCGTAACTTCCTCGAGAAAATATGCGGGATAAAGCCTTGGTGGAATCCGGGCGACAGAATCGATGAGATCATTAAGGAGATTAGAGGCTCTATTCCTGAAGATGAGAAGGTCATTTGCGCGGTTAGCGGCGGCGTGGATTCGATGACCACAGCTGTTCTGGTCTCAAGAGCAGTTGGAAACAGGCTTTACTGCATCTTCGTGGATCACGGATTGATGAGGAAAGGAGAGCGAGAGAGTGTTGAGAGAAGTTTGAGGGAGCTTGGAATCAAGAATCTAAAGATAATTGATGCGAGGAAGAGGTTCTTAGAGAGACTGAGAGGTGTTTCAGACCCGGAGGAAAAGCGTAGAATTGTGGGAGAGGAGTTCATAAGGGTCTTCGAGGAGGAGGCTTCAAAGATCCCCGGGGTTAAGTGGCTTGCCCAAGGAACAATCTATCCGGATAGGATTGAGAGCGGGAGAGCAAGCAACAAGGCAGCCTTGATAAAGAGCCATCATAACGTCGGCGGGCTCCCCATGAAGATGGAGCTTAAGTTGATCGAACCTCTTAAAGACTTCTATAAGGATGAAGTCAGGGAGATCGCTAGAAGACTAGGCATACCAGATGAGATTGTTAAGCGGCATCCGTTCCCGGGCCCCGGGCTTGCGGTCAGGATAATCGGGGAGGTTAACGAAGAGAAGCTCGAGATCTGTAGGGAGGCTAACGCGATAGTCGAGGAGGAGCTTAAGCGAAGTGGGCTATATGAAAAGGTCTGGCAGGGGTTCGCGGTGGTTTGCGACGATAGGTGGGTTGGGGTCATGGGAGATGAGAGAGTCGAAGGATACATAGTGATAATCCGCGTGGTGGAGAGCGTGGATGGAATGACGGCTGATTGGCATAAGATAGATCACGAACTGTTGGAGAGAATCTCTAATAGGATAACGAGAGAGATACCGAGGGTTACAATGGTGGCCTATGCTGCTACCTCCAAGCCTCCCTCTACGATAGAACCTTGTTGAATATTAGAAGAGATAGATGAAAAAGAAAGATTGTGGAGATTTAGGATTTCTTTCTGATGCTCTGAATCGAGAATATCTTGGCGGGCGCGATCGCTCCGATGGCTATTGCTGAAAGCACTATAACTGATGAAGCAAAGATCATGAGCAGCGGAGACATTAATGCCTCAGCCAACGAAAACATCACTAAGCCCGATGCCAATGCAGCAGCTGGATAGAGCAAGCTCACATCAACGCGCTTACCTCTCCACCTCAGGATCAAGAAGATCGAGAGCATTAGCGGAGCGAAGTAAATCAATCCTATTAGAGAAGAAGCCACTAGCCCGGATACCAGTACGGCTAGCTCTGGAAAAGCTGAAAGCGGTTTAGCCGCTTGCTTCGAGAGATCAAGCGAGAATAGAAGCGGGTAAATCGCTGCCTTGATTGCGTTTCTCAGCATAAGGTTCTCATACTCTGCGTGAGCGACGTACGGGCTCCAAGAATAGTAGAACATGTTGAAGGCTTTCATGAAGTTCTCTCCCGCAAACGTGTTCACCACGAACCCATCCCTGAACCCTCTTAGCGCTTGAACCTGCGGAGCTAGCTCGGATCCGAAAGCCGCTGTAGCTATTAGACACCGCCTCTCTTCTACCTTAACTTGGATGCTAGCTATTTTAACCACTTTACCTCCAGATGCCTGAACCACTAAAGTGTATGAGCCCGGAGTATTTCCCGCAGTTAACTGAAGGGTTGAGGAGCCTGTCGGAGTTACTGTGGATGGATTGAATGAATATCCGAAGTCTGATGGAAGTCCGGCCGCGGTCAAAGAGATGGGCTCCGCCTTACCCGACTTCAGATTCACGAGAATGGCTATAGTCGTCGACTCCCCGGGTTTGATCACCACGCTTGATGGAGTTGCTATAAGATCGAAGTCAAAGGGCTCAACAGCTTCTTTAATACTTAACCTAAAGCTCTTTGTTTTGACTATCCCCTCGCCTTCAGCCTTTAAAGTCAAATTATAGTCTCCCACTAAAGCTTTCTTGTCAGCCCTTATGGTTAGGGTTGAGGAAAATGGTGGAACTCCGCTGCTCTTGGAGAAGGTTGCTGACGCTTTTGAGGGGATGTTCATTACTGATAGGCTGACGGTCTTGGAGAATCCTCCAGAAGGCTTAACCTCGACCATGAACTCCACTTCCTCTCCCTGAAGAACTGAGGCGGATGACGGGGAGATCGACGCCTCGAAGCTCGGCATGGGCTTCACCTCCAAGGTTATGGGTGCTTCTCGGATCAGCTCGCCGCTAGCCCCAATAGCCATTAGATCATATGTTCCTGGAGGGATATCTTTTGAGGCGGTTATGGTTAGGGTTGATGTATAGGGGGCATTATCGGATTTTGGATCGAAGCTTGCCGTTAATCCAGCTCGGAGACCCCTCATAGAGAGCTCGACGATCTCGCTAAATCCTCCAGATGATCCAATATCAACCACTAAATCGACACTCTCTCCTTGAATCAAGGAAACTTCCTTCTTGGTTAGAGTTATTGAGAAGCTTGGGAGAACTTCGATTACGAGCTTCACGCTAGTGCTGTGAGTCTTTCCGCCACCCGTTCCGGTCACGGTGATCGTATAGCTTCCCGCAGGCGTCTCTTCGGAGGTTTGAATCTTCATAATGGATTTTAATGGAGGAGTTCCGGAGGTTTGACTAAGCGATGAGGTCGCTCCGCTTGGAAGACCTGAAACGGATAAGCTGACTTCTTCGCTAAAT
>CAZILE010000117.1:0-2893 GCA_964540045.1 uncultured Nitrososphaeria archaeon
TAGCTCAGCGCCTTCTTCCTCGAGTATCTTCGAGATCTCCAAGCCCATGGTTCCATGCGTTGTATGAACCTGAATCGGCGCTCCCGTCTCTAGATGAGTTCTTGCAGCCGCTCTTAATGCTTTCTCCTCGATCGAGTGTATCCTGAAGTAGCCTGCGGCGACCTTTATTACCCCAGCCTTAGAACTTGCTCCGTTCATCCCTTCTCTAATTTCCCTAATCATCAGCTCGGCAAGCTCATTAATACTCATCTTGGAAAACCTTCTATCAAAGGCTTCAGCAACATAAAATCCGGTCGAGGCCACGATATTAACTTCTGAAACTCTTCTCGCTATCTCGATAAGTCCTCTCACGTCTCGGCCATAGTTTATAGGGGTCGCCTCGACCAATGTCTTACCCCCAGCCTTCAAGAACATTCTCAGCTCTTGAACCGCTTTATCAACCTCGTCCATAACCAAGTCAGGGTCCTTCTCTGAGAAGACCTTCGGAGGATTGGTTAGGAGATGCTCGTGGATTAAGGTGAAGCCCAGCTCGCCCTCATTAATTAAACCTAAGACCGTCTGTATCTTCACCTTATCATACACCTCTTCAAGATATTGATATTTTTATTCGTGTGAATTAAGTCTTAGGGGATGCTTAGGAATTTGAAGACCTACGTGATCAAGCCCTTTGACCCTTGGAGGGGAAGGCTTTGCACGTGCCCGCCGAAGTTTTCATTTGATCCTTATACTGGATGTGAGCATGGATGCCTTTACTGCTATGCCTCCTCATATATCAGAGACTTCGATAAGTGTAGGCCTAAGAAGAATCTAATCAAGCTGGTAAAACATGATCTTTCAGTTCTTCCGGGGAATGCGCTCATCTCTATGTCGAATAGCTCTGATCCTTACCCTCCAATGGAATCAAGCTTGCGATTAACTAGAAGTTGTCTTCAAGAGTTTTTGGGAAGAGATTTAAGGATTCTGATAATAACGAAGAGCAATCTGGTCCTAAGAGACGTGGATCTGATTAGTCGATTGAGATCAGCGGTCTCCCTCACGATAACCACCCTAGATGATGAACTTGCTAAGAAGCTGGAGCCGCGTGCTCCTCCGCCCTCCAAGAGGCTGAACGCCGTTGAGAAGCTCAGCCTTGAGGGTATTCCCGTAAGCGTGAGAATCGACCCGATAATCCCATTCCTAAATGATGTAGGAATCAGGGAGCTTTTGAGAGAGATTAAGAATGCTGGAGCCCTTCATGTAACCTCCAGCACCTTTAAGCCGAGGTGGGATAGCTGGAATAGGATGAAGCAAGCTTTTCCCGATATATGTAAGAAGATTGGGCCTCTCTACTTTGAGGAGGGCGAAAGAATTGGAAGAAGCTACTACTTACCTAAGCCTCTCAGATTCAAGCTCATGAGCTTGGTAGCCGAGGAATGCAGAAGACTCGGCCTAACCTTCGCGTGCTGCAGGGAAGGTTTCGTGGAGCTGAACTCTGGCGGAAGCTGTGATGGAAGCCACCTGATATCGGCGTATCCTCGCTCATCCAAGAATTGAGATGATCACCGCCTTAGCTGTGTGGAGCCTATTCTCGGCTTGATCCCACACCACCGATCTCTCTCCATCGATCACGTCAAAGGCAACCTCCTCTCCCCGCTTCGCCGGAAGTGGGTGCATGAAGATCGCTGTGGGCTTGGCTTTTTCGAGCAGGCTTCCCGTAATCTGATACTTCGGCAGGAAGACCTGTAGCCTTTTCTCGCGCTCAGCCTCCATCCCCATGCTAACGAATGTGTCTGTCATCACGACGTCAGCGTTCTCCACCGCTTTCTCAGGATCGTCGGTTAGCTCCACCTTAGATCCGCTTTCTCGAGAGTTCTCCTCAGCCCACTCTAGATACTGCTTATCTGGTTCGTAGCTTCTCGGGCACGCAATCGATATGTGGGCTCCGAGCTTCGTGGCTCCTATGAGGGTGGAGTTACATACATTGTTTCCGTCGCCTATCCACGCTATCTTAATGCCTTTCAACCTCCCAAACCTCTCCCAGATCGTCAACATGTCCGCAAGGGTCTGAAGGGGATGATCGAGATTAGAAAGCGCGTTTATGACGGGCTTATCCGACCACTTAGCTAGCTCAACAAGATCTTCATGTCTGCGAACTCTCGCCGTTATCAGGTCAACATATCTCGAGAGAACTCTAGCTGTGTCAGCGATCGTCTCCCCTCGGCCGAGCTGAAGCTCATCGAACCTCAAGTATATCGGTCTCCCGCCAAGCTCGCTCACAGCGACATCCAGAGATACCCTCGTCCTGGTTGAGGGTTTCTCGAAGATCATCGCAACGCTCCTGCCGGTAAACCTTCCAGAGAACTTACTTCTATCCTTCTTCAGCTCAGCTGACAGCTTAATCAGCCCCAAAATTTCATCAGATGACAGATCTTGAAGCGTTAAAAGATCTCTACCGCGGAGAGATTCAACGATCATCGAAGGATGTGATCCGACCCGCTAATATAGGTTGTGTTAACTATCTCTTCCTACCCGGCTTTTTCAGTTTTCCCTTTCTAGTCTTCTTCTTTCTTGGAGGAGGCTTCTTATACTTCTCCTTTATCTCCTGAACCCTCTTCTCAAGCTTCTCCCTAAGTTCCGCGCCCCTGTCCTCGCGGGTGAAGTAATCGATCTTCGCCGCGATGGCTATTGTCGCGGCCAGGGCCCTCGCGATCTTACCTCTGAGATGCTTGGGAGATCCATGGACGAGTGGGCTTTGGAAGAGTATGCCGTGCTTCGGCGCCCCCCTTCCAGTTCTGAAGAACCTGAATAGTGCTTTCTCTGCTCCGAGAACTTGTATTGTGCTAGCCGGAAGCCTTGCAAGCTTCTCAAGCCCACCTGCCATCGAGATGAGTTTCGCTCCCAGGACTGGGCCAGC
>CAZILE010000118.1:0-2824 GCA_964540045.1 uncultured Nitrososphaeria archaeon
TATCCTCCCCCAATGGGTTCCATGTAGGTCCCTAGCTTCAAAGTGAGGTTGGCTTCTGCTGAGGGGTGATTGAACTCTTCTGAGATGACTGAGAGTTGCGAGGTGGTTCGTTCTGTTCAGAAGCTGGGTAAGCCCAACCCTTCCACCAGGCCAATTGCCGGTGGCGAATGCATGCTTCACGAAGTCCGTTATTATCCCAGGTCTAACGAAGGTTGATATCCTAACAGGATATCTCGAGGCGGCCGCTCGCTCGAGCTGATATCTGATGTCTCTTAGAAGTTTCATGAAGGCCATTCTATAAAGCTCCATTAGAAGCGGGCCCGCGAACTTCAGCCTCTTGTTCGCGTAATGGTCTCGGTCTGTGGGTTTACGAATTCCTAAGCTCGTCTCAAGCAGCCTCCCTATCATCTCGCAGAGGAAGATCGCTTTCTTGTATCTCGCCACCTTATTCGTCCCTATATGAGGTAGGAGAACGCTGTCAATGAGCTGCTCCGCTCGCTGAATCCTGTACTCCTCAGCGTATCCGAACGCTATTCTGTTCCCGATGTATCTAAGAGCTTCATGCTCAGTGTCTATCCCCTCAGCCTCCTCAAAAGATAGCTGAAGAAGCTCTTGGGCCTCTTCGAGTGGAGAGACTAAATTCAATATTTCACGGTCATTTGTCATTCCAAGAGCTCTAAGCATGATTATCGCTGGGATCCCTTTATAGATCCTTGAGAAAAACACCTTTATGGGGCCCTCAGGCTTATAGGTGATCTCCGTTCTCGCCTGTCTACCATGAGCAGCTGAGATCACGACTGCGCTGAGCTGGCTTCCATTCGACTCTTTCTCTGTTATGAGAACCCTGTTTGGAGCAAGGTCCTCTATCGCGACTATGACCCGCTCGGAGCCGTTTATTATGAAGTATCCACCAGGATCTTTCGGGTCCTCGCCTATCTCCATTAGCTCTTCGTCGCTCATCTTGGAGAGAGGGCAGATATCCGATTTCACCATTATCGGGACTATTCCGACCTTAACCTTCTCAGGCTTCTGGAGAACTGGTTTACCATCCAAGTAAAGCATCATCTCAACGTATAAGGGAGCAGCATAGGTGAGGTTTCTGAGCCTGCACTCCATAGGGGTGATGTTCTCTATGACCGTTCCGTCGACCTCCTCGAAGACCGGTTTACCGATCTCTGGGCTCCTCATCTTCAGCGTCAGGGTGCCGTACTTGGTCTGAATCTCCAGGTCTCCGAGAGATTTTATCAGATCATTTAACCCTTCCTTAATGAACCAATTATATGATTTGAGATGATGTTGGACTAAGCCTTCATCCTCTAGGTATGCTCGAATAACTTCCCATAGATCCTCCTGCCTGAGTTCAACCTGTTTAAGCACCTAACATCACCTCTTTCTTGAAACTTATACTCACAGACCTTAAACCTGAAACTATCACTTTGCCCACTTCCTTCCAACACCTCCATATTTTAACTCTTTCCATCTCTACTACTCAGTCGAGACCACGAGCCGGTAGTATACTGCTTTTCCAGCAGTTGGAGAATCGCGGATAATCTCGATTATATCGCCGGGCTTTGCCCCGATAGCCTTCACAACTGGATCCGAGGCCAGGATTGCTGGAAGCTGATGAGGTTGAATCCTATATTTCTCGAGAACTTGTTTAGCCTCCTCCGGGGGGAGTATTCTATGCTTGGGAACGAGGAAGTGTTCCAAAATTGAAGGCTCCTCTGAAGGCTCTTTCTTCTTACCCTTTTTCATACGAGAAGATCTACCCGGAGACACGACATAAACTATACTCGCAGCCAACTAATAAGTATAAAGTGCTCTCTAAAAGAAAGTAAGAAGCAGATAACGAATATTTACCGAGCTGAAACCCTGGAAGTACGGGCTTCCAGGTAGCTAAAGCTCGAATCCGAAGGCCTCGGCTAGCCTCTCAGCTCTCTTAAGCTCCTTGAGAAATCTATATCCCCGCTCTGTGATCTTATAACCGTCAGCCGCTCTCTCCACTAAACCCTTCTTAAGCAGCTCCTCTAAATACTTCATACACCTGTCGTAAGAGAGGTTCGCATAGGTGAGTATCGCCGAAACCTTCTCACCATGCTCGTCAATCGCCTCAAGCACATCTAAAACGATCTTAAGCCTCGATCGATAATGTTTCAAGAAGGCTTCACCACCCTTGATAGGAGGATGAGGAAGGAGGTGAAGCCGAGAAACCTGAATACATGACCGGCTATCAGTAATCCTAAAGCTCCAAGCGCTTGAAGCATGAAGGACAAATGTCCCAGAAAAATTAGGACGAAGGCGAGGAAAGCCAGAAAGCTGTTCATGGAGCGTTTTAATGAGAAGTTTACTCCAAGTTGAATGGTTATCGCGCCGGCTAGGGTGAGCAGAATTCCCTCGGGCAGTGCTCCGAAACCTATGATTGGGAGGATCGAGGCCATGTAGCCTCCCGAGCGTTCAAGCTTATCCACAGCATAAGATCCAAGGAGAAAGCAGTAGGATATTATGGTCAAAATGAAGTATCCAGAATAGCCAGTTACCGCGAGATGGTGAACCCTCGATAGAATAGCCGTTGAGACTAGCATGGAATCTAAAAGTAAGCCAGTCCCGGCTGAGGCGAAGCCGACCTGAAGTAGAAAGAAAGACTTCTTCCTTGTTATAGAGTATGTTCTATAAGCAAAGTATGATACGAGAAAGGCAGCCACAGAACTCACGACTTCCATGATTATGTCGTATCCCAGAACTATCCTGAACGGCATGCCTAACGAGGATAATTCAAAGGCACGAATTAAAACATTATGTACGAATCATACACGATCCATTTTAG
>CAZILE010000119.1:0-2556 GCA_964540045.1 uncultured Nitrososphaeria archaeon
CGAGTGAAGATAAAACCTTTGTGTAGACTAGGGGGAACCCTGCCGTGCATATAAGCTCGTAGAGGTTTACCGTGAAAGCTAAAGCCGCAGAGCTTAAAGCAAGCCCTATCGTGGATTTAGCCGCTAAAAGTCTCTTTGCAGACTTCCCAAGCCTGACAAGCTCTTTCTTAGATGCGCCTAGAGAGAGGCCTGCGCCATGGAGGAAGTAGTCTTTCACGTTGAGTATTCCAGCAGCTATGACGGCTGCCATCACCGCCCAGACTATGGGCTTGAACCTGCTTAGAAGCTGGAAGACATTGAGCCATGCGGCCATAAAGAGTAAGTAGCAGAAACCTGAGAAGAAGACAAAGATCCCTCCTACCACTAGGATCTTGCTTCTATCTTTCGCATAGATCAGGATGCTGAGGAGGAAGGTGAGGATATAGAAAGCGCATGGATTAACGCTATCCATTCCAGCGATCACGAGGGTGAACCAGAGAAGATCTGGGGTAGTCGAGTTAACCCCTCCAGTCGGACCACCCAGGTTCGTTGAATTGTCGAGGATAGTGAAGTCTTCTCCGAGAGCAAAAGCCGTCATCAAGCACGCGATTAGCACGGCTGAAAGCAGGGCGACAATCATCCCTATGGATTTCAATCAGATCGCACCCCCCTCCTACCGCCTAACTGAGTTACCTCGAACTTACTAGAAAACATTTCATGGAAGACTCTTCTCAGCTCTGTATGCATCCCTTCCGAGACCATAATAGTTTTTCAGCATGGATGTAAACCTGTACCCAAGAGACTTGTAGAGGCTTATCGCAGGCTCATTATCTACAGCGACCTCAAGAATAATCTTTTCGCACCCCATTCTCCTGAATTCTTCCTCAAGCTTTTTCAGAAGTATCGTCCCAATCTTCCTTCTTCTATGCTCCGGCTTAACATCCACTGTGTATACTCTTCCAACCACTCTCCCAGAGATCTTCTCAATTCTCCCAATAACGGATCCTAAGATCCGTCCGCGATCATCTACTGCTTTCATCGCGATCCCGCTCAAATCCGTTAGAAGAAACCTTATGAAACGTTTGTTGTAAGCATCTCTCCCAAAGCACTCCAGTTCAAGCCTATAGATCGCCTCTAAGTCCTCTAAACCTGCTCTCTCTATTCTGACCTTGTGAGAGGATTCAGCGCGGGCCATGAGCATACCTTATATTGAATTCTCTAGAGAAATATTTTTGGTGCTTGACTGTTGCCCTCGCCTCGAGATCTGGTCGTGGTTAAGCTGGGGGGTTCGCTGATAACCGATAAGAGTAAGAGGTTTTCTTTAAATGCCGAGATAATCGAGAGGCTTGGAAGCGAGCTCGCTGAAGCCATTAAGAAGTCGGGAAACGACCTGATACTAGTTCACGGCGGCGGATCTTACGCTCATCCTGTCGCTAGAGAGTATTCGGTCGCTGAAGGACTTGCCGGTGAGAGAAGCTTGAAAGGATTTGTCGAGACATCTAAAGTTGTTAGAAGGCTGTGCTTGGACGTAATCTCAAATCTGCTTAGAGGGGGCTTAAGGGCCATATCCATTCCCGCATCATCCATCTTCATAACAAGGTCGAAGAGAATAAGCTCATGTAACCTCGAGCCCATTTTCTCAGCGCTTAGGACGGGCGTAGTCCCCGTAACCTCGGGGGACGTAGTGTTCGACAGGGATCTGGGGTTCACGGTGCTGTCCGGGGATGAGATAAGCTCCTACCTCGCGGTCAGGCTGAGGGCTAGAAGGCTCGTCTTCGCGATGAACGTTGACGGGGTTTATATCAGGGATCGAGCGACCGGGGAGCTGAGAATCGCGGAAGAGTTCTCTAGGGGGATGAAGATTGAGCCTCTTGGGATCGAGGGAGAAGATGTAACAGGAGGCATAGTGAGGAAAGTTGAGGAGGGGTTCTCCGCCGCCGAAGCAGGGGTTGAAGTACTGTTTGTTAATGGGCTCGCTGAAGGAAGGTTGAGAAAGGCTATTTTGGGCGAGGCCGTCCCGGGAACTAGGCTTAAGCCTTAGCTGACTGAGGCCTTATCTGGAGGAATTCCTCAGGTTTAAGCTTCTCGGAAACCTCCGGGGTTAACTCCCCTCTCTCCATCAACACCCTTCTAGCGAGATACCAGAAGGCGTAGGGTAATGCAAGCCTTCCGCGGTTGTTCATCGGGATGACTAAGTCTATGTCCGAGATCATATTATCGGTGCTGCACATGCCTATAACCGGAATCCTTGCTATCTTAGCCTCTATCACCGCTTGGTTATCATATCGTGGGTCAGATACTAGGACTAGCTCGGGCTCAAGATACTCTTTTAGGCTTGGATTCGTGAATGTTCCGGGCTCGAAGTGCTCAACAATCGGTATACATCTTGTGTACTCGCAGAACTTCTGGACAGGCGTTATCCCGTAGACGTGAGTCGAAACTATGACCACTTCTTCTGGTTTGAAGTAGGAGATGAATTTTGCAGCGATGTTAAGCCTCTCGATCACGTGGTTTATGTCTATGAGGTAGACACCATCAGGCCTGAGCCTGTAGATGAACCTCTCCATGTGCTTGACC
>CAZILE010000120.1:0-2529 GCA_964540045.1 uncultured Nitrososphaeria archaeon
AGGCATGGTCTACTCCGCGAACATGGGAGATAGCTACGCGATGTTCGAGCCTGCTCATGGAAGCGCTCCAAAATATAAGGGGATGAACAAGGTTAACCCGACGGCCACGATTCTCTCATTCGCATGGATGCTCGGATACTTAGGCGAGAAAGATAAAATGGATGCGATATTCAAGGCCGCTGAGCAGGTTATCGCCGAAGGAAGACATGTAACCTATGACCTGGGTGGAGGTGCTTCCACGTCTGAGATGGCTGAGGCCATAGCTGAAAGAGCTTCAAAAATACTTGAAGGATGAGCAGGGAGCTATTCTCTCGCAACCTCGACCTTGATCTCCTCGCCGTCCTCCACCTTCTTTAAGTCGTCGAGCCCCTTGACAACCGTTCCCAAAACCTTGACAGCACTATAGGCGACCGGCTTATCTCCCTTACTAACTGGAGTTGGACCGAAGAAGAGGCACAGCGAATTTCCCTCAGGCCAGTAGGCCACCTCCCCGACCTCCATTAAGGTTCTCTCTCCCTTGAAGCTCAGCTTTACTGGAAGCTCAAAGTAGATCTCATCCCCCCAGCGGTTAGCCTCCGCCTTGAACGGAGATTTCTTCACCAGCTTCTCCAGCTCCTCCTCATCTTTGAGAAGGCATACGACATTAACCCCGCAGCTGAACTTCAACCTAATTCGGTATGGCATGCTTCATCAATTTATGCCTAAAAGCCTCCCGTTATTAAATCGATCTCGCAGGCCACCAGGGCGAAAGACAGCCTAAGAAACCTTATCCGCTAGAGAGATGGAGATTGGGTGAAGAATTGAACGGGGAGTCAAAACAAACTAGGCTCGAGGTTTTGGAAAAAGAAGTTAAGACCTGTAAGAGATGCGAGCTCTGGAGGACGAGGAAGAACCCCGTGTTCGGCGAAGGCCCAGCTGATGCTGAGATAATGATCGTGGGGCTTGGCCCAGGGAGACAGGAGGACATTCAAGGAAGACCTTTCGTGGGCGCTGCTGGAAAGCTTCTAGACAGGCTTTTAGAAGAAGCCGGGTTGAAGAGAGAGGACATCTATATCACGAATGTCATGAAGTGCTATCTTCCCATGAACAAAGCATCCGAAGAACAAGTAAAAACATGCAGTCCATATCTAGATCAGCAGATCGAGATAATCCGGCCAAAGTTAATACTTGCTTTGGGGAACCTGGCGGCTGGCTATCTGCTCGGCAAGTTCGGGTTGAAGCCTGAGCCCATGGAGAGAATTCACGGAAGGATATACGAAGTCTCAACTCTAACCCTCTCACTGCGGATAATCCCGATGTATCATCCCGCCTCAGCACTCAGAAATCCAGGGCTCAGAAGCAGGCTAATAGAGGATTGGAGGGAGCTTAACGCCAGGCTTAGGGAGCTCGGGCTAGTTGGTTAAACTTAATACATGCCCACCAATAGATAGACTTCAGATGAGGATTAAGGTAAAGTACTTTGCATCGCTTAGAGAAGCTATTGGAGTTAGAGAAGAGGAATATGAGCTAGAGGACGGAATTAAGTTGATAGAGTTACTGCTGAATCACATTCCCGAAAGACATAGGAATGTGGCGGAGATCTGGAAGGAGAAGATAGGAGGATTCCTCAAAAGAGAATCCAGCAGTTACATAGTGATAGTGAATGGGAATAGAGCAAAACTTGACCAAGAGCTTAGAGATGGGGACGTCGTCGCGGTTCTGCCTCCGGTCGGCGGAGGCTAAGCCTGCTCCCCCGAGACCCAGTATTCTCCCCTATCCGTGATCTCCTTCTTCCAGATGGCAGCCTCTCTCTTCATCCGCTCGACAGCCTCTCTTAACGCTTTGAATACTTCTTCCCTGTGCCCACCGGCCACCACGATGTAAACGATGTCCTCTCCTACCTCGAGCTCTCCGACTAGGTGATGTATCCTTACATCAACTATTCCCGGCCTGCTCAAGATGTCCTCAGCGATCCTTGCCAAACTTTTTTCAGCTGCTTCTCTATACGCCTCGAAGACCAGCTTCCTCACCCTCCCGCCTCTCAGCCCCTGACCCCTAACGATCCCTATGAAGCATGCGATTGCTCCAGCGCTTTCGAGTTCAGGATTCTCTCTGACCTTCCTCAAGATCTCCTCCAAACTTATCTCATCCTTCTTATGAATTCCCACAGAATACGAGCCGCGTTCCACAAAGTATTGTTCGCGGAGGTGTTCATATTAAATTTATTCGATTACAAGTCGCTTGAGAGGGAAAAGTGTTTATCAGCGTCTCGGAGCCTGCGTTCTCATGGAGAGCGTTACCGAGACCTGAACTGGACTGAATAAGAGCTGAAGTTGGTAATTCTCGATCAAACTTTAAATCCTTACTCTGAAGTTGCGGTCATGTGAATGCTGGAGATGAGGCCATTCTAGTATATGATTGCGGATCAACAAACCTGAGGGTAGCGGTGGTTAATGAGAATGGCGACATAATCGCTCAAAGAAGCGCTCGCAATTCCTCAAAGAGCCAGCGAGATGGTAAGCCCGGTTGGCGGATATGGGATGTCGAGGA
>CAZILE010000121.1:0-2495 GCA_964540045.1 uncultured Nitrososphaeria archaeon
ATCTCGGTGATATTTCCGACGAAGAACAGGGAGCACCACGTCAAGAGGGCTGTTAAGACGGCATTTAAGGCGAGGAACGTGCAGGAGGTCATAGTGGTTGATGGTGGAAGCAGAGATAGAACAGTTGAGATCGCGGAGCGGGAGGGCGCGAAGGTTATAGTTCAAAGCGACTTAGTTTACCCTGGAAAAGGGGTCGCGATGAGAGATGGAGCATATCTCGCTAGTGGGGATGTGCTAGTATATCTGGACATAGACATTAGGAACATGACCCCAGAGTTCATCGAGAAGCTCGCAGAGCCTATAGTCAGTGGAGAGGCAGATTTCGTTAAAGGATGCTTCGAGCGGGCGGCTGGAAGGGTTACGGAGCTCGTCGCTAAGCCGCTTCTAAGAATGTTCTATCCCGATCTAGCGAGGTTTAAGCAGCCTCTAAGTGGTGAGATCGCCGGCCTCCGAACCCTCTTCTATAAGGTGGAGTTCGAGCGAGGCTGGGGGGTTGACGTCGGCCTCCTAATAGACTTCCACAAGCTTGGAGCGAGAATAGTAGAGAGAGATGTAGGGTATAAAGATCACGACATGAAGCCTCTTCACGCTTTAACTGATATGGCATACGAGGTTGCTGGAGCGATCCTAAGGAGAGCTATAAGGGATCAGAAAGCTGATCCAGAGTGGGCTGAGAGATACCTAAGAGGAGTTAGGGCAATTGATTTAGGGTTGGAGTCAGGTAGGGGATTTGCTTGAGAACCTTACTAATTGGGGGAGGACACTCGGCATACTTCGCGGCAAACGCAATCAGAGAGATAGATCCCGATGGGAAACTGATAATAATCGAGTTTACTAGTGAGAAAGTTGAGGTTTTATCAAAGACCTTCCCCTTCGCTGAAGTAATTCTTCAAGAAATAGATGAGGTAGAAGACTACATCAAGGTTAATGGGGGGATAGTAGACGCAGTCATAGCTGCAACCGAAAGTGATTCTTTAAACCTCCGATACTGTAAAATCGCTAGGGAGAGTGCGATTCCATTAGCAATCTCCATCCTAAACAATCCTCTTAACCGTGAAATCTTCCTAAAAGAGGGAATTACTTATCTCATAAACCCATACAGTCTCATACCTATAGAGCTCTCCGAGATATTATGCGCCCCTATGAACATCTTCTACAGGTCTCCAAAGTACAACCTTGTCATAGCATCAATAAGGATCTCGGATGAAAGGCTCCTCCTGGAACTGAGGAAGGCGATAAACCAAAGCGGAGATATATCTGCGATATTTGTCTCTCAGTCAGGCGAGATCACAACCTCGCTTAACGAAGCCGACCTAGGAGGAAAATTATACCTAATGGGATCTAGGGAGAACATAGATAAAATATTGAAGATCGTTAGGAAGGTGGTTAGAAAATGATTCAGATAGATCCCGCGTTAAACGATCTTCTCTTAAGAGTCCTCGTGGCCGCCGCAGTTCTGATCTTCGCTTACTTCATAAGTAGATACTCTCGCATAAGCCTAGAGCGAGCATTATCGAAGTTCGGCGTGGGATTTGCCAGGAAGCTGGCTGAGGTCGTTCGATATTTCATTCTCTTCATGGGCGCGGCTATAGCTGCGAGCATTCTAAGCCTGGACATAATGGCGATCTCGGTTATTATCGCCGCGATTCTGATATTTCTCTTGGTGAGCATGAGGGATATTATGTTGAACTTGGCTGCGGAGTTTTATCTCGCCATGAGGAAGCCCTTCAAGGAGAACGATTGGATAAAAGTCGGCGACATAGAAGGAACAGTGAAGTCCATCGGGAGCATGGATACAGAGATAATAACCTACGAGGGCGACCTCGTAGTGGTTCCCAATTCCTATTTCATGAGAAACCCGATAATCAACAAGTCTCAATCTCTCGCAAGATATGTTGAGCTTAAGTTAACCCTGCCTAAGATGAAGCTCGATAAGATTGAGGCGGCGGTTGAGGAGATCTTAAAAGAGATAAAGCCTGAGCTCTTCGGAGAGCCGGAGCTTTTGTCGATCGAAGAAACAGGAGACAGGGTTGAGGTAGTATTAAGTCTCCCAATAGTGAATGTGAGGAAGCTTAGATGGCTTTCAGCCAGGATCGCAAAGGAATTCTATGCTAGGGGAATGGAGGTTGAGGTCGAGTAAAATTCTGGTAGTAGATCTCGATGGAACTTTAACGAGAGGGGGAGAAGACCAGGTAAAACCTCATGTCAAAAAGTCCTTACTTTCCCTCAAGGATCGCGGATGGACGCTAATACTGGCTACGGGTAGAGATAGGGTGTATCTTATGAAGAGAGCTGACCTAGAAGGATTATTTGACGCCTGGGTTGCCGAGGCCGGGCTAACAGTGTACTTACCAGAAACCGGGGAACATAGATGCCTTGTTGACGACTCCTGGAAGACCAAGATTAAGAGGCTTAAATGCCTTCCATTCGTAGAAGAGAAAGAGAACACCGTAACCTTCAAGTCCGAATACTTAGATACGGTTAAAGCCGAGGCT
>CAZILE010000122.1:0-2419 GCA_964540045.1 uncultured Nitrososphaeria archaeon
GTTAGGGACAAGACCGGTGGGATGATGCTTGAAGCTGGAGCCCTCGTTCTAGCGGACATGGGGGTCGCGTGCATAGATGAGATAGATAAGATGAGACCTGAGGATAGGGTCGCAATTCATGAGGCGATGGCCCAGCAGACAATAAGCATAGCGAAGGGCGGGATTGTGGCCACCCTTAACGCCAGAACTTCAATTCTCGCCGCCGCAAACCCCACCCTAGGAAGATATGATCCATACCGAAGCTTCACGGATAACGTCGAACTCCCGATCACAATACTGTCCAGATTCGACCTGATTTTCATCCTTAGAGATGAGCCCCACCCAGAGCGCGATGAGAAGCTCACAGACCACATCCTAGGACTTCAATCAAGAGCAGTAGCAGTTACCTCGCCCCCGATCAAGCCTGAGATCCTTAGAAAGTACATAGCCTATGCTAGACGGATCCAGCCCGAACTCACTCCAACTGCCGCGAAGCTCATTAAGGAATTCTATCTTCAGATGAGGTCAATTTACCAGCAGACCTCGACAGTCACGATAACGGCGAGGCAACTTGAGTCTTTGATAAGGCTCGCAGAGGCAAGGGCCAGAGCAGCTCTCAGGGAGTATGTTACGGAGGATGACGTTCTTGATGTTATAGATCTCATGAAGAGAAGCTTATCCGAAGTTGGGATAGACGTCGAGACCGGGAGACCGGATATAGATGTGATCTTGACCGGAAAACCCAAGAGCATTCGAGATAAGTTCATAATCATGCTCGACACGATCAAGGAGCTTCAGGAGGAGAAAGGTTACGCTGAAGATGAGGAGCTCAGAGAGGCGTTAAGGGAGAAGGGATTCAACGACGCTGAAATAAACAAGCTTCTAGGCAGGCTGCTATCTGAGGGAAAGATCTTTAGTCCTAAGACTGGAGTCTATCGGATAACCTAGTAGGGTGGAGAGCAGGAGTGCTGGTTGAGGAGCTTCCGCTACCGAAGTTCATGAAGGATAACCTGAAGAGCGCCGGTATAGTTGAACTATACCCTCCTCAGGTCAAAGCTATTCAAGCTGGAGTCCTAAATGGAGAAAACCTGGTATTGGCGACTCCCACAGCCTCCGGCAAGACCGCGGTAGCCCTCATGGCCGCATCCCTCCACCTAGTCAGGGGCGGAAAGATACTCTATCTCGTTCCTCTCAAGGCCCTTGCCTCCGAGAAGATTGAGGACTGTAAGAAACTTCTCTGCCGAGGGACGGATTTTAAGGCCGCGATATCGACCGGGGACTATGACTCCTCTGATCCATGGCTCGCGGACTATGATGTGATAGTCGCCACGAATGAGAAGGCGGATAGCTTGCTGAGGCATAACGCCTCATGGATGAACGATCTAAGTCTGGTGATCTTTGACGAACTTCACCTGCTCGGAGATCCAGACAGAGGTCCAACTCTAGAGATGGTGATAACGAAGCTCAGGAGAAGACTTCCGACCGCTCAGCTGATAGGCTTGAGCGCGACGATAAGTAACGCTGAGGAGATAGCTAACTGGCTCGACGCGAAACCCATAGTCTCCGAATGGAGGCCGGTTCCGCTCAAGGAAGGGATCTTACATGGAAGAAAGCTTGAGTTTTCAGATGGCATGGTTCAAGAGCTCAAGCCGATGGATGAAAATATTATGGTAAATCTCGTGCTCAACATAGTCTCTGAGGGAGGCCAAGCTCTCGTCTTCGCCTTAACCAGAAGCAAGGCCGAGAAGTATGCGGCTAAGATTGCTAAGGCCTTGAGCGAGAGGATAGAGCTGATAGGAGCTGAGGATTGGAGGAGGTTAGATGAGTATGCTGAGAGGATCTTGGCAGTAGATAGAAGCTCGTTCTCGGAGAACCTCGCTCAACTCATAAGAAGGGGCGCAGCATTCCATCACGCTGGGCTCTCTTATGCTCATAGATCAATAATAGAAGAGGCCTTCAGGTCAAGAGTCTTGAGAGCGGTTGTAGCGACCCCCACTCTCGCGGCAGGGGTGAATCTTCCGGCAAGGCTCGTCTTAGTAACCGAGATCAGGAGATATCAGCCTGGATATGGTTACCAGGCTATTCCGGTTCTTGAGTATAAGCAGTTTTGCGGTAGGGCTGGGAGGCCGGGATTCGATGAAATAGGGTATTCAGCGATAATCGTTAGGAGGATGGATGAGAAAGAATACGTGTTAAGGAAATATGTGCTGGGTAAGCCTGAGAGAATTAGAAGTGAGCTCGCTTCGGAGAAACATCTTAGATCTCACGTGCTGGCGCTAATAGCCTCAGAGGAGGTTTCCTCGATAGACAGCTTACTAAGATTCTTTGAAGCAACCTTCTTAGCCCATGTTTACGGAGCTCACCTCATCGAGGGAATAGTGATGGATACTCTGGAGTTTCTAGGATCAGCAGACTTGATAGAAGTGTTTGGAAGCGATAT
>CAZILE010000123.1:0-2198 GCA_964540045.1 uncultured Nitrososphaeria archaeon
CTGCTCTGCTTCCGGGATATCGAAGGGGATGCGCTCCATCTCCGCCTGCGAAGCTATGACGAAGACCGCGAAGCCTATCAGCTGAAGTCCCGCTATAAACCATAACCCCCTCTCTAGCTGAGCCTCAACCACTCCACGAAGGCTTAAAGATCCAGCTGCTATAGCTACGCTCAGTAACGCCAGAGTTAAGGGTATTTCGTAGCCTATTAGCTGAAGGGCGGCTCTAGTTGCTCCGATCGAGGCAAACCTATTGTTCGAGCCCTCTCCAGCGAGGTAAACCATTATAGTGTAGATCGAGAGGAGAGCGATCACCACAACCAGATCTCCCTCGAATGAGATCATTCCGCTCAGCCCGCTTATCGGGAGGAACAAGCACGCGAAAAGAATCAGCGTCGGTGCGAGGAGAGGAGTTAGGGTAAAAAGAAATCTATCCGCCGCCCTTGGAACTATATCTTCCTTTGAGAGGAGCTTAATTAGGTCGGCGAAGGGCTGGAAGATTCCGTAAGGTCCCGCGAGATGCGGGCCAACCCTGTTTTGAAGTCTCGCATAGAACTTTCGATCTATCCACTCATAAAACAACGATACCGCCAGGATGAAGATTATTCCAGGGAAGAGTATCACCCCGAGTATTTTCTCAATCACCTTCTTTCAACCCCCTTCTCACGAGAGTATCTTTCCAGATCGGTGAGGGTTAAAATCCTCCGCTTCCCCCTCGCCTCATCCGTAATTATTATCCTAGCTGTGCAGCATATGCATGGATCTATTCCCCCTAGGATAGGCGGAACATCAGCTATATAGACTTGGTAATCTTCCTTGCTCTTCAGCATGGCCGTAACAGATAATAAATTAGCGAGAGTCGGCGTTCTCACCCTATATCTATAGGGATTTGTCCCTCCGTTAGATATGGAATAGTGGACAAGCTCCCCTCTGGGTGCTTCAACCCTGCTTAGCGACTCACCTTCAGGGGCTTTAAAGATCGGCGGGATCTTAAGCCTGTAATCTCCGGAGGGCAGATGATCTAGGGCGTAACGTATCATGTTTATGCTCTCATATACCTCCCCCATCCTGACCTTGACTCTTCCATAACAGTCGCATGTATCCCAAGTTATCACATTGAACGGAATTTCGTCGTGACCGCTATACGGGTCATCAAGCCTGACATCATGTTTCACACCCGATGCTCTTAGATGAGGACCGACCATTCCAAGCTTAATCGCGTCCTCAGGTCTTACTATGCCCACTCCCTGAGTTCTCGCCAATATTGTTGACTCCGAGTCGATTACCTTGTCATAGTATCGCATTCGCTCCTCAAGTTGGTCAAGGGTTCTTCTGAGCTTCGACTCGATCTCAGGAGTAATATCTCTTCTAACTCCTCCAATCGTGTTATAGGCGGTTGTAACTCTATTACCTGTGATTAGTTCGAGCATATCCATGACCCGTTCTCTGTCCCTCCAGTAGTACATGAAGAGAGTCTCAAAGCCTAGGGTATGGAAGTAGTGGCCTAGCCAAAGGAGGTGGCTGTGAATCCTGCTGAGCTCCTCGACTATTACCCTGAGGTACTTTGCTCTCGGAGGAGCTTCCTTTCCCAGCAGCTGCTCTATATTCAAACAGTAGCATAGGGTGTGAGCGCAATTACATATTCCACAGATCCTCTCCGCGAGGTAGATCCCTTGAAGATATGTTCTAACCTCAAATCCCTTCTCTATCCCTCTATGGAGATAGCTCACATCGACATCAACGTCCACAATGAGCTCTCCATCAACTTTAAGCCTCAGCATTAAGGGCTCAACATGAATTGGATGCTGAGGGCCTATCGGGATCTCAAAGCTCATCCAGTCTCACCTCCCCTCAAGGGTTTGGGATGTTCTGGAGAGTATTCTTTCCTGAGCGGATATACGCCCTTGGGCCAGTCTTCCGGTATGAAGACTCTCTTCAAGTTTGGATGTCCCTTGAAGACTATTCCTAGAAGGTCGTGGGCTTCGCGCTCGTAGAGGCTTGCGGCGGGGAGGATATCGGTTATTGAGTTGATCTCAGGCTTGTCCTTCGGAATAGTTGTCTTAACTAAGACGCAGATCGAATAGCCTATGTGAGCCACAACCTCTAAAGAGTCTCCTCTGTCAACCCCGCTCAAGCAGCTCAAGAACTTTAATCCGAGATCGTGAGCAACATATCCTGCCACCTCCTTATAAGCTTCAGAG
>CAZILE010000124.1:0-2011 GCA_964540045.1 uncultured Nitrososphaeria archaeon
TTTTGACGTGAACTCGAGTAGAGGAGAGGAGTAGTCGACCGGCTTAAGCTCTCCCAAGATTTCCTCATAGAACAATATCTTCTCACTATCCCTGAATGGGAGGGAGGTGATGTGCGGCGTGTCAATCCAGATTCTATCCTCCGGAACCCTCGCGAGCGAGGCCAGTTTCTCAGTAACAGCCCCAGGATTCTTCAGCACCTCTTTCGGAATCTCCCCCTCACTTAACCTGAGTTCAAAAGCTACCTTCGGAATTTTCCTCCGCTCAATTCGCTCTATGATCCACCTAGTCCTCTCATCTTTCTTCATGACGCACCATATCGAATAATCATCCTCTCTTAGATATTCGTGAGCGCTCATCTCTGGTAACCTCCTAACATTCTCGATCATCCTAGCTCCCGAGAGAAACAGTATCTGCGCCGCCCTAGCCGTGTGATGGAGATAGATGTTCATGAAGTTCTGATATCTTGCGAGCGCCATCTCCTCAACAGCCCCAACAGCGTTTACGTTCACCGCAAGCTTCCCGTTCATCAATCTACTCCTCAAGATTATTCTCCTAACGTCGATTAGCCCATAGGGAGCACCCGTAAAATAGGCATCTCTCAAGAGGAAGTCAAGTTTATCCGCATCCACCGGACCGCTGATTATCGTCGACTCAGGAGCTTTTCCCTCAAGAACATCTAGAACCTCTCTCACGGCCACCCCGCATCCCTCAACAGCCTCCGCAAGCTCTTCATCCTCCCTCAGGATTCTCACAGTCATGGCCTCATGGCCCAAGCCAGCTTCCTCAAGAATTGTTTCAAAGAGATGAGAGTATGGGGCATGGCCTATATCGTGGAGAAGTCCGGCGAGCCTTACAACTTTTCTCCTATGCTCATCTAGGTCGAGGCTTTTCGCGAACTCTCCCGCGAGATGCATACATCCTAAGGAGTGATCGAATCTGCTGTGCCTGGCGCCTGGGTAGACGAGGTAGACGAAGGGGAGCTGCGCTATCCTTCTAAGCCTCTGAGCGGCATAGGTATCCACCACCCGAAGTTCTTCGCTTGAAACCTCGATATATCCGTGAACAGGGTCTTTGATCAGTTTAAACGCCAACTCAAGAGTCTACTGGAGAGCTATCCCATAAAACCCTATCGCCGCTCCTTTAGGGCTCTTTCAACGATCGAGGTAACTTCCGAGAAAACCTCCTCTAAGGTTTTTTCCGCGTCGACTTTCACGAGCTCGTTCGCTCTAGCATATTCCAGATATCTCTCCCTAACCCTATTCAGGAAGTCTTCGCGCTCAAATCTCGTTTTCTGCTTCCTTTTCAAGCGCTTAAGCCCCTCCGAGGGGCGGACATCTAAGTATATTCCGAGGTCAGGCTTTCTAGCGAACTTATTGATCTCCTCGACCCAGCCAGAGTCTCCAGTAGTAACCGACTGATAGGCAAGGGATGAGTGAAGATACCTATCCGAGACCACGATTACCCCGCTTTCTAAAAGGGGGTTAATAATTCTCTCCAAATGATACAATCTATCGGCGGCGAAGAGAAGTGCCTCAACCTTAGGGTCAACACTCTTCCTAAAAGCAAGTGACCTGAGAAGCCTACCATAAGGGCCTCGCGTGGGCTCCGACGTATATCGTGCCCTAAAACCCTGCTTATTAAGCCATTTAACGAGCCTCTTGGCCAGTGTCGTCTTTCCCGACCCATCAATCCCTTCTAAGACTATCAAAAGGCCGGAGGTCATTCGGGTGATCCTAGGCGAGCTGGAGGAATAAAAGTCTCTCCATTCTGACGCTGGATGAGCTTTAAGCCGATTAACCAAATAAGACGGCCTATCATCTCGCTTGAAGAAGTGGGCTACTAAGATAACTGCCATCTCAAATTCATTCTCTTCAAAAATTGGTCATTCTACTCGAAATCGTGGCCCCTTTAGAATTATGGAAAGAAAGGTTAAGAAAATCTTGAATACGCGGCGGGCGGGATTTGAACCCGCGAGGCCCAACGGGCCACAGGCTTAGCAGGCCTGCCCCC
>CAZILE010000125.1:0-1969 GCA_964540045.1 uncultured Nitrososphaeria archaeon
AGGCGGTTGCAGCCGATCTAGCCTTATCGGGGGAAACCCACTCGAAGATCCAGTTTACGTGAGCCTCGATGTTCTTTCCAGTCCTCTTCTTGTAAGCGTAATTCGCCCCAAGGACGAATGCGTTTATGTGCCTGACAACTTCCGGTATTGGGTATGCTCCGACATATCCGACGACGCCGGTCTCGGTGACTGCTCCTGCGGCAAGACCATTCAGGTAGTAAAGCTGATAGAACTCTGCGAAGGCTGCGCTCATGTTCTCAGGAGCATTTCCAGCAGCCCCGCTCCTATAACCGGCTATGTGAACGAAGTAATGGTCTGGATATTTTTCTGCGTAATCGGCCGTAGCATCCATGTAGCCGAAGCTTGTGGTTAAGATGAGCTTGGCACCCCGCTCTATCAAGGTCTCTATAGCACCGCCGACCTCCGCTTCGGGAACACTCTCGATATAGAAGCTCTCGACAGGTAGGCCGAAGTGCTCATCAGCCCATCTCCTCCCCCTATCGTGGCCATGACTCCACCCATAATCGCCGACCGGGCCGACATAGACGTAACCGACCTTTAGCGGCTCTCCAGCAGCGGTCACAGTCTTAGTTATCGTCGTTGGAGAAGCCTGAGGAGAAGCTGTAACCGTTGTCGCTCTCGTAATAGTTTCAGTTACCGTTTTCGGAGCAGCCGTTAATGCTCCACCGAGGTATCCTGCAATTGCTCCGGCAGCTCCGGCTGCTATTACTCCTGCTATCGCAGCTCCCTTTGCAACTCCTAGAAATTCCCGCCTTGAGATCTTTACGGACTTCACCATGGCTTAACTTACTTTACAAGATTATTTAAAATATTCTGGACTTAGGGCTGAATATTTTACATTCTTATGTATATGAAAAATTAGGTTAACCAAGCTCTGGCCATATCATCTCAGAAGAGACTGGGGACCCCTACTCAAGAAGAAGAGCTTCTTAGGAAATTGAGCTAGCATTTATTCTGGGACAAGTTATTAAGGCGCTCTTACTACTGGATTTCTCGGAGGGCGGCACATATGTCCGCGGATATGGACGAAGAAGAGCTTGAGAGATTAAAGGCTAGAAGGATGGCCGAGCTTCAAAGGAAGATGGCGGAAGAAGAGGAGAGGCTGAGAAGGGAGGCTGAGCGGCAGGCTGCCATCAGGGTCATCCTAACTCCAGAGGCTAGGCAGAGGCTCGCAAATTTGAGACTTATCAAGCCTGAACTCGTATCTCAGCTTGAAGATCAGCTGATCCAGCTTGCGAACTCGGGAAGGATAAATATGCCGATCACCGACGAGATGTTAAAGGAGATCCTAGGGAAGCTTACCTCTAAGCGGGACATAAGAATAAGGAGGATTTAGAGAGGACAATCTTTATCTTAAGCTTAGAAGGCCGGTATCCTCAGGAGGCCCTTAGATGACGATTAGGACTCTTGTTCTGAAGAAGAAGTTGGCGAGGGCTATGAAGAAAGCATGGCCCGTACCGAGCTGGGTTATGATGAAGACTAAAGGAGCCGTCAGATTCCATGCTAAGCGAAGGCATTGGAGGAGAGGTAGGATAAAGCCTTAAGGGGTGAAGAATGATGAGTAAAGAGACCTTAGAGAGATCTTACATAATTCCCTTGAGAGATGCTTACGAGGCATCTAAAACTAAGAGAGCCAAGAAGGCCATAAGTATAATCAGGAAGTTCGCTCAAAGGCACATGAAAGGGGAAAACGTCAGGATTTCAAAGGGGGTAAATCAAGTTATTTGGAGCAGGGGGGCGGAGAAACCGCCGAGGAGGATCACGGTGATTATCAGGAAGGATGAAGAGGGAGTAATCCATGTTAGGTTACCAGATGAAACTGAAAAAGAGGAAGAGTAAGATCAGAGCGTGTGCTGATGACTCGCTAAAACAAGATGGAGCTACGTAAGTTTCTTGGGCGCCTCCTGGTTTCCAGGTCCGAAGTTCTTCAACATTACTAGATTCTCAT
>CAZILE010000126.1:0-1961 GCA_964540045.1 uncultured Nitrososphaeria archaeon
CCAATATCTCAAAGTGGTCATCGATCTTCTTAGAGCCCAAGAACTTGTGGCCTGTTCGAGAAGCCCATTCCCTTACATCTTCCGGAGACTTAGAATCCGTTGAGAGAAGCCTTATCCTCGTTCCAGGCTCGGCTTTTCTTATGGAGTGAATTAGGCTGAGAAGAGGGCCCGGACACGACTTATATCTCGAATCAACCGTGACCTCTCCGCGCATAGGTTCTTCAACCTATTCCCCCATACTTTCGGAAATATTCTTCGAGCTGCTCAGCATACTTGTACCCACTGTCTGGGAAAATTAGGATGTAGCCTCCAGCCGTTTTTGCCATCTTTTTGAAAGTCGTGAAGACCGCTCCTGAGCATTATTCTCAAACTTCCTCAGAGGAGGAGCCTCCGAGCTCTCGCCCTATCCGCTCTAACGCTCTTCCAAAGGTTTCGAGCTCCTCCAAGGTGTTATACAGGTAGAATGAGACTCTTACCGAGCTTTTTATTCCAAGCTTCGTGTGAAGCGGCTGAGCGCAGTGGAATCCCGATCTAACCGCGATGTTCTCGAACTCGTCGAGAAGCGCGGCCACGAGGTCTCCGCTCACCTCCCTGAAGTTGAAGGTAACTATGCCGCATCTCTCTGATGGATCCTTGGGGCCATATACATCGACTCCGCTCATTCCATCTAAGATCTCTAAAGCCTTTTCGCTCAACCGCTTTTCATGCTCTCTTATTGTCTCCATGCTCACTCCTTCCAGATACCTTACGGCGGCTGCAAGTCCTATTGCTCCAGCTATATTGGGCGTACCGGGCTCGAACATCCAGGGCATGTCGTTTAGCCTATATCCACTTAACTCGACGTGGCTTATCATCTCGCCTCCTCCAAAGGGTGGATCGAGCTCCTCTTTTACTCCCTTTCTAATGTATAGGCAACCTATCCCGGTAGGGCCTAGAAGCTTATGGCCGCTGAAGGCTAGAAAGTCGCATCCAAGGTCTTTCACGTTTATGGGCATGTGCGGAACGGATTGTGCGGCGTCAACCAGCATGAGAGCATCATGTTCGTGCGCTATTTCCGCTATTTTCTTAACGTCATTTATAGTTCCTAAGACATTTGAGACGTGGCACACGGCGACGAGTCTAGTCTTATCGCTTATCATTTCCTCAAGCTCTTCCACATTTATTCTCCCCTCCCCGGTGATTCCAACATACTTCAGCTTAGCTCCGAAGCGCTTTGCCGCTATCTGCCAGGGAAGCATATTCGAGTGATGCTCCATAACTGATGATATTATCTCGTCCCCGGGGTTCCAGCGAAGACCATATGCTACTAGGTTTATCCCTTCAGTCGTATTCTTGACGAAGACCAGCTCGCTTGAATCGCATCCAATAAACTCAGCGATCTTGGCCCTGGAATCCTCGTATAAGTCTGTGGCTTCCTGAGATAGAGAGTACACGCCGCGATGAACGTTCGCGCAGTAATCCTCGTAGTATGATTTGACCGCGTCAATGACCTGCCTGGGCTTAAGGCTCGTGGCCGCGTTATCTAGGTAGATTAAGGGCTTCCCATCCTTCTCTCTCCTTTTACGAAATATTGGAAAGTCCTTTCTCAGCTCGCTGAGGTTCCTCAAACCTCCACCTCTTCTCTAAAGATGATATTTAGGGGATAATAAGGCTTGGGAGAGAAATTTATGTGACAGGGTTATAGAACTCGGGACCGAATGTACGAGACGATGTGGCTGGGAACAGCTCACAAGCTAGCTTTAAACCCACTCGTAAGTCGGATACTCCGAGAGCTGTCAGGATTCTTGGTAATTCTTCCAATGGAGTTTCTTAAGCCTCATGAGCTCACCGAGAGTCCTTGGCAAGCTGTTCAACGAGTAGAGATCAGAAATGATGGATTCTTGAGAAAGGCGATTTTGGTTGATAGACAGACGCTTACGGTCTTAGACGGACATCATAGGATTGAAGCCTTAAGAAAGCTC
>CAZILE010000127.1:0-1952 GCA_964540045.1 uncultured Nitrososphaeria archaeon
AGCTTCACCTACGTTGATGCGGAGCGGATGAGCGATGACCTCGGAGCGGTTATTGCTAGATGCTTGGCGGAGGCCGCTCAACTAAGTTCCGATGACGTTATTCTGAACGAACTCGACGGCTCGGCTGGAGTTACCTTGACCCCGGGAGGGAAGAGCGAGGCAGATCTAACATCCTCAGATGTGATAACGAGCGACCTCATCCTCTCAGCTCTAACTCAGCTGAGAAACAACAACGTCGGATTCGCTCCAGGCGACTTAGTCCTGGTTCTCCACCCAAAGCAGTATGAAGATCTGCTGAAGGAGGATTACGTGAAGACCGCGATGCAGTTCGGGACATTCGACCCGCAGACCGGGGTGATCGCAAGGCTCTTTGGGGTTGACATCTTCGTAAGCCCGAGGGTGAAAACCGGGACAGGAAGTGGTGTAACGACCTACCATGCCATCCTATTCAAGAAGAGAGACGCGTTCATAATGGCGGTGAGCAGAGACCTGCTAATCGAAACGTTCAGAGACGTGAAGGCCAGAAAGGTCTACGTTGCTGGAAGCCACTGCATAGCGGCGAAGGCGAAGTGGGATAAGTCTATCGTGAAGATCATAACGGCGTGAGGTGATAGCCCATGAAGCCCGATGAGGTTACGGTTAGAGAGCTGGACATAAGAGAGATCTACTCCACGCTGATAAGGGTTGAGCAGAGGCTGAATGACCTAGATCGATACCTGCGCGAGAAGCTGGAATGTCTCGACAGGAGGATAACCGCGGCGACGAGCAGAAGGTGAAGAATGCTTCGATCGTTGATAGCTTCGGCTTTACTCTTAATCTCTCTCCCCCTTATTTATGGAGTATTGTCTGAGATCTCGAAACATAACCCGAGTATGGGAGGGAATCTAACCTCGCTCGCGGCAGTAGTTTACTTCGTCTTCCTCACCCTAATCGCGATTCTAATCCTCCTCGAGGGGTGGAGTGAAGATGGGAAGGAGTGGATCGGAGAAGTGGCTGATGGAATTGTTGACTAACAGGCTTCAGGCGATGGAACTTAGGCTTCTAAAAATCGAGTGCAGAATCGAGTCGGTTGAGTCTAGGCTGAGAGACCTGGCCGAGGATATACGAAAAATTCTGGAGAGACCTGAGAAGCGGAGGTGGCTCACATGACCTACGCGAGCATATCAGATGTTAAGTGGTGGCTTAAACACCCCCAGGAAGACTCAAGCTTGGATCAGGAGATAAGCGAGGTTCTCGAAGCGGTTGACGCCGAGATAAACGACATTCTCTCCAAGTATCTCGAGATCCCGATAACCGATCAAAACCTCCTAGAAATCCTAGCAGACATAGAGGCTCAATGGGCCGCGGGGTTAATCAGGCAGAGGAGGAGCGCGGAGCCAGGGCAGGAGGATGTTTATGTTCAGGTCGCGAAGAGGAGGCTTGAAAGGCTTATCGAGAGAAGGATCGGATTCTTCGATCTCGCATGAAGACGCGCTCAGGAGGCTGATCGAGAAACTCTCTCTATTCTCCAAGCTTATCCTCGGCTTCAAGCCCTATCCATATCAGGAGAGGTTCCTAGATGATCCTAGTAAGAGGATAATAGTCTGCTCCGGGAGACAGGTCGGGAAATCCACTTCCGCCGCCATCAAGACCCTGCATTTCGCATCAACCCATACCGAATCGAATTCAATCCTCGTTTCAGCAACTATGAGGCAGAGCACGATCCTCTTCGAGAAGATCACCTGCTTCGTCAAGTCGAGTATCCTGAGGTATAGCTTGAGGAAAAGAACGAGAAATATGATCGAGTTCGAGAATGGAAGCAGGATAATCGCTCTTCCATGCGGCAGTGGAGACACCTTAAGGGGGTATACTGCTCACCTTCTAGTGCTGGATGAGGCGGCGTTCATACCTGAGAGGGTGATAGCGAACGTGGCCCTCCCAATGATAGCGGCGACCGACGGCTTCTGCTGGAT
>CAZILE010000128.1:0-1921 GCA_964540045.1 uncultured Nitrososphaeria archaeon
GATGGGCCGGGTGGGAGTCGAACCCACGACCTCCGCCGTCTCCTCCAAGTAAGTGTAAGGGCGGCGTCATAACCACTAGACTACCGGCCCTGATACAGGGTATCTTACTGAAGTATCATTTAAAATTAAATTTCCTAAAGAGTCCTCGTGAGAAGCGATTAGCATAGAACAATAGTCTGGTTTAGGCTCGGCTTTTACGCATCTTACCTTCTTCTACGCTTTCTCCGTCTCCTGCCCAGGTACGCTATTGCTATGATTATTGGTATTAGGAGGAGTAGGGAGCTTCCCAGAGCGTAGACCTCAGCTGGAGTTATCGCGGCCTGCTGGCTCGTCTGCGTGGTTTGCTGGCTTACCGTCGTCTCAATTTTCTCAGCTCTAATCTTAACGGTGTTGCTTATCTCGGCATTACCGTACGCGTCGATGGCTGAGGCATGAACTTCCACGTTCCTCCCATACTCCACCTCAAACTCCTTGAAATAGACTCCATTCTCAAGCTCCATCTCATAGCTCCTGTTCTGAGCCGGCCCCACAAGCTCGGGATAAAACACTATCAGATACACCTTAGAGAGGTCTCCATCCGGATCTTCTACCTCTGCGATGGCCTTGAAGAGGTTTCCACCTATCTTCTCGACCTTGAACTCGGTTATCATGGGCGGCCTTGAAAGAGGGGCATAGCCTATCCGCATCTTAGTGGGCTCGGTGAACCAGATTCTATCCCCGGCTAGGGCAGATCCACCTATTCTTGCCTCGGTCTTGACCTCTGTTATCTTATCTCCATCTATCTCCCCGATAATCCATCTTGAGGGCGAGACGTAGATTATCCTCCCATCCTCTAGAGGGTAAAGCTGAATATCCGTGGCTGATCCCTTCTCTAGGATCCACTCTTTCAGGATCTTCAAGTTGTTTGAGAGCTTCAGGAGCTTGTCTTCGGTTGTCGCTACTAATGCTCCATCATTGAACGCTTTGATCGATACGGCGGGCTCCTCGAGCTCTAGGCTTGATTTATCACCTGATTCCAAGCTTATTCTCGTGATCTTCTTCCCATTCTCCTCTATCGCCCAGAGGCTTTTACCCCTGGTGGATAGCTTATCTCGGCCTGAGGCTATATCTAGGCTGATCTTCTTCTCGATCTCTAGGGTGCTTGGGTTGATGGCGGCCACCAGGCTTAACCGGGGGATTGTTGCCCAGATCCATGAGCTTCCGGGCTCCAGATCATCAACCATTCCGGGCATCTCAAGCTCCTTTCGCTCTCCGGTCTTCAGATCATAGATTAGGAGGTGGTTCTCAGGGGGGGCTATGGCCAACCAGTCTCCCAAAACCGCCAGATCGTTCAGCTTTCTTCCTGTTTTCAGGCTTCTAGCCTCCCAAGTTTCTAAGCTTATCAGTTGGATTGCTCCCTCCGAGAGGTCGTGAACTATGAGCTGGTTTCCATGGACCTCGATCAGGTCTGGGACCAGCTTGGGATATTTCTGAGGCGGGTAAACAGGCTTTGAAAGAGCGCTTACGGGCTGTAATTGGAGGCTTATTGCCAAGATTAGGAGGAGGGCTAGGAGGGAGAGAAGCTTTTTCCGACTCATCTTCCCTGCTCTCTAGCAGGAGAGCCCCGATATTAAGTAAGGGCTCGTCGGCTGAGGTTCATGAGATTAGAATATTCGGGTTTGAGGGTCTGAGGAGATCTTCTCTAGGTATTATCGCTTTTTCCCGGATTCTAGCGAGTTGAACTAAGAAGTTCTAGAAGTTAGAAGGTCATCTAGAATCTATTTGGTTAAATAGGCCTCAAATCCCCTTCTGCGCGAGGAAAAATGAGTAGAAAACACGTTTCGTATATTCTTCTAGCGTTGCTAATACTATCGACCATCGCGATAGCCGTTCCAATGCTGTCAACGCCCGTAAAGGCGGCTGGAAAATCCGCCTGGCTGAA
>CAZILE010000129.1:0-1898 GCA_964540045.1 uncultured Nitrososphaeria archaeon
GCCGCTGGCCGAGGACGTCGATCTGAGAAGGCTCGCAGAGATCACTAGGGGGTATACTGGAGCAGATCTTGCGGCTTTATGTAGGGAGGCTGCGATGAAGGCCATTAGAAGGATCTTGCCGAGCATAGATTTCTCTGAGGAGAAGATCCCACCCGAGGTTCTTGACAAGCTTATAGTAACTATGAAGGACTTTTTCGAGGCCTTTAAGGAGATCACCCCGACGGCCTTAAGGGAGATCGAGGTTGAGGTTCCAAATGTTCGATGGGAGGATATTGGGGGTCTTGAGAGCGTTAAGCATCAACTCGTAGAGGCGGTTGAATGGCCTCTTAAGTATCCTGAGAAGTTTGAGAGAATGGGGATCAGACCTCCGAAAGGGATACTCCTATATGGTCCTCCTGGATGCGGTAAAACCATGCTCGCTAAAGCAATAGCGACCGAGGCTGAAGCGAACTTCATCTCCGTTAAAGGACCCGAGATATTCAACAAGTGGGTTGGAGAATCCGAGAAGGCCGTGAGAGAAATATTCAGGAAGGCGAGGCAAGCATCTCCGTGCGTAGTCTTCTTCGATGAGATAGAGTCTGTAGTTGCGAGAAAGGATATGATAGAGGATTCATCTGGAGTGTCAAGTAGAGTTACGAGCCAGATTCTCGCCGAAATGGACGGGATAGAAGAGTTGACCGACGTAATTGTTATAGGTGCTACGAATAGGCCGGATCTATTAGATCCAGCAATCCTAAGACCTGGAAGATTCGATAAGCTCATCTATGTTCCACCCCCAGATGAGAGATCTAGATACCAGATTCTCAAGATCTATACTAGAAGGATGCCGCTTGCTCCAGATGTCTCATTAAAGGATCTAGCTATTAGAACCGAGATGTATAGTGGAGCGGACTTGGCGGCTCTATGCAGAGAGGCTGCCATGAGCGCTCTGAGGAGAAACCTGGAAGCTGAATATGTTACAAGACAGGACTTTGAGCAGGCCATAAGTATCATTAAGCCCAGCATCACCCCTCAGCTTCTCAAAGAGTATGAGCGTATGAGCGAGCTCCTAAGATATAGGAAGGAGCAGCTGATGATGATAGGCTGATGAGCTATGGCTGGAAGAGAGTATAGCAGGAGATTGGTAAGACCTGGTAGCGAGATTTATTCGAGGATAATCGAGGTTCTTGAAAAGCTTGGAGGAAAGGCGATGGAGTCGAACCTGCTTGAGGAGCTGAGGAAGAGAGGGTTCGATATAGACTCTCCTAAGCTCAGAAATATGTTGATGAAGCTTGAAATAAGGGATAAGATTAGGGTTCTCAGCTTAGATGAGGAAAGAAGGGTCATCGAGCTTCTAGTTAAGCGAAAAGCAGTTGAGGAACATTAACCTCTAAAACCACCGATCTAGGCTCGTCAATCCCTTCGTTCGCTTCAAAGCTTCCCCGAGCTCTCTTAATGCCTTCTCGATTCTCTCTTCTGAGAAGTCATGTTCGTCGCAGAGCATTCTCTTTATCCCCTCTTGATCTATCTCTTTCCACTCAACCTTATAGTCAGCTGATACCTCAGGGTTAAGGAATATTCTGCGTATCTCCGCGGGATCTACTTTGATCTCTTTTCCAAGAGCTTTTAAAGCATTTTCAGCAGACCCGTGCGTCTTAATGAGCTTTAAAGCGGTTTTCGGCCCAACTCCTCTAACCCCCTCGCAGTAATCTGTTCCGACTAGTATCGCGAGATCTATGAGTTGCTGTCTTGTTATCCCAAGATCCCTTAGAAGCCTATCTAAATGGATGAGCTCGGGCTCAACTTCAACATATTCCTTTCTCCCTGGAAGCTTCCTTCTTCCAACGATCGAGAGATTTCTAACGAGCCTTGGTGATCCGAAGAGAAGCGAGTCAAAATCTTGAGAACCTGAGGCGTAA
>CAZILE010000130.1:0-1805 GCA_964540045.1 uncultured Nitrososphaeria archaeon
AGCGGCTCAGCGAGGGAGGCCTCCTCATAGCTGAGGTTCTCCGGGATCTCGTAGACGCATCCGACCCTAAAGGCTTGATCCGGAATCTTAACGTATTCAGCAAAAGATCCATCAACGTCTATTCCTATAGCATATCTATCAGGGCATAACACATGCTCTCCGCGAAGACAGTATTCACATCTACCGCAGAAGATGTTTGGGTTAACCACCACCCGCTTCCCGATGTAGTCTTTATACTCCTTGCTGGCCTCGATGATATCTCCTGCAAACTCATGTCCTAAGATTATTGGAAGCTTTGTCCGAGCACCTGTCGTATATGCTTTGATATCGGTCGCGCAGATGCTCGTCGCTCTAACTTTCAATAAGGCTCCAGGCTCCTCGAGCTTCGGCTCCTCAACTTTTTCAAGCCTTAGATCCTCTTTTCCGTGAAGCTTTAGTGAGAGCATACTTCATCACCTGAGCGGCAGGCTCACCGGCCTATGCTCCTTGATTGACTGAATCGCGGCGAGAGCAGCCTCTAGCGCCTTTCTGCCATCCTCTCCAGTAACCTCGAGCTCCTTATCTTCTAATATCGCTTTTACGAAGCTTTCAGCCTCAGCGACGTAGGCATCTCTAAATCTGTTCCTCCAGCTTTGGAAGGGCTCAGTCGTTATCTTCTTATCCTTATGGCATATCAGTATAGATGTTCCTCGAACCTCTCCGATTGTGATCAAACCTTCGGTGCCGAGAATCTCTACCCGAGCATCGTATCCATAACCAACTGGACATCCGCCATCAATTACACCTATGCTCTCATTCTCGAACCTCGTGATCACCGCTAAAGTATCGTGAAACTCTGGAAATTCTTCGGCGACATCCGGTCTGAGAAGTGCTCCTGCTTCCGCGTAAACGCTCTTGAACTCGCTTTTCATCAGCCATCGAAGCGAGTCGAAGTCATGGCTATTCACCTCGGCGATCATTCCTAACCCCGTCTTAGGATCTAGAGCCCATTTCGGAGGTAGCCCCGGTCCTCTTCCAACAGACTTGATTAAGATGGGTTTCCCGATCACGCCCTCATCTATGAGGGACTTCGCCTTTCTGAACTCAGGATCAAATCTTCTCATAAAGCCTATCTGAAGCTTCACCCCATTCTTCTTCGCAGCCGAGATCATCTTATCCGCTTCATCCAGGTTCAACGCCATCGGCTTCTCGCAGAAGACATGCTTCCCCGCCTCAGCAGCCTCGACCACTAGATCACAATGTGTAAAGGTCGGAGTAGTTATGAAAACGGCGTCAAACTTTTCTTTCTTTAAGGCTTCGGACAAGCTGGGATGATAATTTATCCCTCCGAGATCTTGCGCTAAAGCCTTGGCAGCGTCAGCAACTTGATCAACGATAGCGATGACCTCCGCCATCGGGACCCTGAGCATAAGATTTGTGGCATGAACCCTACCTGTTCTTCCAGCACCGATAACGCAGACCCGAACCTTATCACCATTCATCATGAGAAAAATATCTGTAGAATGAACTAAAAGGTTTATTGAAGCATAACTTAAACAGCTTAAGAAAATCAAAATACTTAATCTGAAAGATCAACCAGCGCTCACAGGCTTCGAGCACTTTCGCCTGGATGGTAAGGCCTCTAGACCCCTCGGGCGATTGGGAGTGGCGGGCTGAGGGCGTCCGGCACAAAGGCCTCCGCCCTTACACCCCCACCCCATCAACCCCCTCTTCTAGGGGAGCCCTCGTCGAGGGCCGAGACCCGTCGCCAGGCCCCATAGCCCTCGATTGGCCGCCTGGTCTCGGGAGCGGCTTCGGGCTTAGAT
>CAZILE010000131.1:0-1766 GCA_964540045.1 uncultured Nitrososphaeria archaeon
AGCATTAAGATCGATAAAGATTTGGCCATAGAGCTTGCGAAGAGCTCGGAGGTCTTCTCTCTCGATGAAATTTCCCATGAGAGGGAGCACTCGATAGAGGTTCAGCTTCCATTCCTTCAATACGTTTTAGGCGAGTTCAAGCTAATTCCGATCTGCGTGCTCGATCAGAGCTATCAAACAAGTATAAGGGTTGGGAAGGCCTTAGCAGAAGTCCTCAAAACACATGAGAACATAACTCTAATAGCGTCGACGGATTTCACGCACTACGAACCCCAAGATGAAGCGAAGAGAAAAGATGGAATAGCCTTGGAAAAGATCAAGAGCTTAGACGTCGAAGGACTCTATGAGGTGATAATTGGGCATAACATCTCTATGTGTGGGTATGGTGGGGTGGCGGCGATTCTCCAAGCATGTAAGGAGCTCAAGGTTAAGCAGGCCGACATATTGAAATATGCGACGAGCGGCGACGTAACCGGAGACTATGGAGCAGTAGTAGGATATGCTGCGGTAAAGCTGGAGCTGGAAACCTGACAACGATTGGAGCTATAAGAGGTTTTATCAAACCATCTGGCGCCATCGAGATCATTAACGTAGCATTCTTTAAGAGGAGCTGAGCAACCAAACCCTCGATCTGTCCGAATTAGGAAGTTTGAGGAAGATATTTCGATAAAGTCGTTAGCCTGTACTGCTCTGGCACAAGTTCTGCGGCACTAAAACTGCTAAGAATGACAAGAAGGCTGTCGAAAAGCATGCTATTAAGAGAGGAGATGCAAGCATGAACTGGGTGAAGAACTTCATGAACTTCAGATCCCTAAAAGGTTGTGGAGAAGCTTTGCGCACCGTGATTATTATGCTTTCCCCTTTCTCAAGTTTCAGCCATCTCAATAGCGCGCTCCTAGTGGTATTTCAGATGAGGGAGCGGAGCAAGAGTTAAGAAGAGACTCTCCGTCTAGAGTTCTCGGGAACTTGCGATGAGCAAAAAGGCTGAGAAGACCGAGGAGCCCGTCCCAGCGGTAGTGGAACAGATCGTTGGAAGAACGGGCGTAACGGGCGAGGTAACCCAAGTAAGGGTCAGGATACTTGAAGGAAGAGATGCTGGTAGGGTGATCTCGAGAAATGTTAAGGGTCCTGTGAGAGTCGGAGATATACTACTGCTACTTGACACCGAGCGCGAAGCCGAGAAGATTAGATGAGGTGACCGGGCTTGCCGACGACCCATAAGTGCGCGTTCTGTGGAAGGGAGTTTCCCCATGGCAAGGGCACTTTATACGTTAAGAACGATGGAACTCGGCTTTGGTTTTGCTCCAGGAAGTGCAGGATCAGCATGATCGACTTTAAGAGAGATCCGAGGAAGTTCAAGTGGACCGAGAAATACGCTCCCGAGGCAGTTTAACAATCCTAAGTGATCAACCATATATTTTGGCTTAGTGGCCTAAGGTGCATGGAAAGCGAACCTGATATCGAGAGAACCTTCGTCATGCTGAAGCCCAGCTGCGTGGAGAGAGGATTCATCGGAGAAGTGATATCCAGATTTGAGAGAAAGGGCTTAAAGATCCTCCAGATGAAGATTATTAAAATTCCTAGGGAAAAGGCTGAGAAGCTTTATGAAGTTCATTATGGAAAGCCTTTTTACGAAAATCTGATAAATACCATAACTGGTAAGACCGTCGCGTTAATCGTTCTTGAAGGGCGGAAGGCGATAAGCGTCGTCAGAAAGCTGGTGGGCGCCACCGACCCAGCTCAAGCGGAGGCGGGTACGATTCGAG
>CAZILE010000132.1:0-1761 GCA_964540045.1 uncultured Nitrososphaeria archaeon
CTCCGACGAAATTAGGAGCCTGAAGATGATATACCTGATTCCTCTTGAGAACAACTTGGGTTCTGGGTCGAGACTGTCCACGCACTTCGGGAGAGCTCGATACTACGCTATGCTGGCTTATGAAGATCGCACAAGCACGCTAAAAGTTGAGGTTAAGCAGCCTCCAAATCTAATACATGGTGGGACCTGCGGAGCAGCTGACATAGTTAAAAGGCTCGGCGCTAATGCAGTAATCGTTAAAGGCATAGGGCTGAGAGCTGTGCAGCTCCTTCAAAGCCTCGGAATTAAAGTGTATAAGACCAAGTCCGAGACCCTTGATCAGGTGATAAAGGAAGTTCGAGAGGGAAGGCTTACGCCGATCACTGAGAGTGAAGCTTGTGCAGGAGGTAGAAGATATATCTAATGGAGGTCTCGCGAAAAGTGTCCAAGATGGAAAGACAACCCGCTAGAGAGTTCGAGGAAATTAAGTCGCGAATAGAGACGAGGATGAAAAAGGTTAAGCGAAGGCTACTGATCCTCAGTGGAAAGGGAGGTGTTGGAAAGAGCGTTGTGACAGCTAACCTCGCATTAGCCTTAGCCCTGAAGCACGGGGAAGGGAGGATAGGAGTACTTGATGGAGACTTGACGGGGCCGAGCATTCCGAAGATCCTTAAAGCCAGAGGTCAAACCTTGAGTGCAGGGCCTCCCGGAATATTTCCCGTGAGAGGGCCTCTCGGAGTGAAGATCGTCTCAATGGATTATCTTCTGCCTGAAGATGAGACTCCCGTGATATGGAGAGGGCCTATGAAGTCTCGAGCAATAATGGAGTTTCTGTCAGAGATCGTCTGGGGTGAGTTGGAATATTTGCTAATAGATCTACCGCCTGGAACCGGAGACGAAGCACTCACAATAGCGCAATCTATCCCAAGAGTCGATGGGGCGGTCATAGTAACGCTCCCCTCAGACCTATCGCAGCTCATAGTCAGGAAGGCGGTAAGCTTCTGTAAGAAGCTTGAGCTACCTGTGATCGGAATAGTCGAGAACATGAGCTGGTTCGTGTGCCCAAATTGCGGAGCTAAAATAGACGTTTTCATGCAGGGCGGGGGTGAGAAGATCGCTAAGGAGATGGACGTAAGGCTTCTCGGGAGAATTCCACTAGATCCGAATCTTTGCAAGGCATCGGATATGGGTGAGCCCTATGTACTCACTTATCGGGAGAGCCCTGCGGCCCAGGAGTTTCTGAAGATCGCTGATGAGGTCGAGAAGATTCTGAGGGCGAGATAGCGGTTTATTTGTGCGATCGCACAAAAACATAAAAATAGCCTAAGAAAGTAATTGGGCGTGGCAGGTATGTGGTATCCATATTGGTATCGTTACCCATACATGGGCTATGGAATGCCCTATCCTCCGCCGTTTTATCCACCATATCCTCCAACACCCGAGGACGAGCTTAGGATGCTCGAGGAATATAAGCGGGAGCTAGAGCGGGAGCTAGAGTACTTGAAGGAGGAGCTTGAGGGAGTTAGGGCGCGTATCGAAGAGCTTAGGAAAAGTATTGGAAAACCTTCAAAATAATCCTTAAATTTTTGAGCTATTGCACATAATGGTGGAGGTGAAACGTCAAGATGGGATGGAGAGGTGGATGGGGCTGGGGATTGTCTCCTTGGCCTGGAAGAGGACCATTCAGCTATCTACCGCCATGGCTTAGACCGGGCTGGCTATTCGGAAGAGGAGCATGCTGGTGGCTATTCGGCGCTCCATGGGGGCTAAGATGGTGGCTGC